>JBDHSE010000149.1:0-7270 GCA_039807955.1 Ideonella sp.
CTAGCTACCAAGGGAGACCCCCCGGCTCTGCCGGGGAGGCAGTAGAAGTTTGACGTTTGAGGGGGCGTCCACCGTAGAGACTTCCAGCCGTGAGCCGCCAAGCACACGAAAGGAAGAATCACGATGGACAAGTTCGAAAGTTTGAGCCACACGGCATGGGACTGCAAATATCACGTCGTCTTCATCCCGAAGTGCCGAAGGCGAACGCTGTATGCGCAACTGAGGCAGCATCTGGGAGAGGTGTTCCGCAAGCTGGCCGCACAGAAGGAATGTCAGGTCGAAGAAGGGCACCTGATGGTCGACCACGTGCACATGATGCTGTCGATCCCGCCGAAGTACGCGGTGTCGCAGGTGGTCGGATTTATCAAGGGCAAGAGCGCGATTCATCTGGCGCGGGTGTACGGCGAGCGCAAGCGCAACTTCGTCGGGCAGCACTTCTGGGCCCGCGGGTACTTCGTCTCGACCGTAGGGCGAGACGAGGCGCTGATTCGCGAGTACATCAAGAACCAGGAGCAAGAGGACCAGAGGCTCGACCAACTCGGCCTGTGGAGATGATCGACCACCGAAGAGGTGGTCCCAACCCTGCGGGGCCGCGTTAGCGACCCCGTCCAGCCGCTTTGAGCGGCTCACACCGTAAAGCCCCCGGCTTTGCCGGGGGAGTACTTACCAGCGGCCGCGGCCAGATCTCGTTCGGCGACGACGAGTACAACGCGTTGTACGGCCTGACTTGGGGCGAGGTTGCCGTCGCGCCGCTGTTCGCGCCGGTCGGCCCGAACGCGGGGCAGAACAACTGGACCTCGCGCTTCGCCGGCTACATCCGCATCGCCGAGGCCGGAACCTACAACTTCAGCGTGCTGCACGACGACGGCTTCTTCTTCCGGCTCGGCGGCGCGGACAGCACGCTGGCGATCGAGAACGACTTCCTGAACCCGCGTGAGCGAGTTGGCTTCGACTCCAACCTCCAGCTCGACGTCGGCCTGTACTCGTTCGAGCTTGGCGCCTACGACCGGCTCGAGGCGGGCGTCGTCGAGCTGTCGTGGTCGCGCGACGGCGGCGACTGGACGGTCGTGCCGACCGAGAACCTGCTGATGACGAGCGACGTCACGCCCGTTCCCGAGCCGTCGAGCTGGGCGCTGATGTTCGCCGGGCTGCTTGGCATCGGCACGGTCGCCGCGCGCCGCAAGCGCGGCAGCAGCGCCGACCGCGGCTGAATGCCGCCGCGTCGCGTACGCGGAGAACCCGGCCCGAGAGAACTGCTGCGGCTTGTGGCCGTGGTTGTCGGCTGGGTCGGCTTCGTCTGGATGTGGGTGCTCGTCGGCCGCCAGCCGTGGGACTCGGCGCGCCTCGTCTGGCTGATCGTCGGCACCCTGATCGTCGCTCCGCTGCTGACGTTCTTCTGGGTGCTGCACAACCGCGCGATCTTCCGGCGCAAGGGTGAGCGCAAGGCGGTCGCCGCGGCCGAAGCGAGCTATCAGACCGACTGGCACGGCCGCAGCGTCAGCGCCGATTGGGCGCAGCTGCGCGAAAGCCGCTTCGTCGTTGTCGGCGTCGACGACTCGATCAAGTTCTATCGCAGCCAGGACGTCGAACTCGCCCGCGGCATCCTCGAGCCGGATGCCGGCGCCCCGATGCCGGCTGCGCGATTCGACACCGGCACGCCGCTGTCGCGGCTCTGACCCCCCGATCGCATGCAAGCCTTCGCCGACTTCATCGTCGCCTCGCAGTTCACGCTGCCCTACACCTGGGCGCTGTGGTTCTTCGCCGTCTATCCGATCGTGACCAGCATCATGTGGATCACGACGACGTTCTTCTTCGTCCGGCGTTGGGAGCGCAAGGACGCGCAGCCGAGCAGCCAGTTCCCTGTGACGGAGACGCCACCGAGCGTGACGATCCTGATCCCGGCGCACAACGAGGCCGGCGTCATCTCGCAGACGATAGGCGCAGCCTGCGCGATCGACTATCCGGCCTACGAGGTCGTCGTCATCGACGACGGCTCGACCGACGATACGGTCGAGCACGTGATGCCGTTCGTGCGATCGGGGCAGGTCCGCCTCGTGCGCAAGACGGTCAACGAAGGCAAGGCGCTCGCGCTCAACGATGCACTGCCGCTCGTCAACGGCGAGATCGTGCTCACGCTCGACGCCGACGCTGCGCCCGAGCCCGACATCCTGCACCACATCGTTCCGCACTTTCGCAGCGCACGGGTCGCCGCCGTCACCGGCAATCCGCGCGTGCGCAACGCCGACAACTTCCTCGCCCGGCTGCAGGCGATCGAGTTCAGCTCGATCGTCAGCCTGCTGCGCCGTTCGCAGCGCATCTGGGGGCGCATCGTCACCGTCTCGGGCGTCGTCGCCGCGTTTCGGCGCAACGCGGTATTCGACGTCGGCGGCTTCTCGCCGAACATGCCGACCGAGGATATCGAGCTCACGTGGAAGCTGCAGAAGCGCTTCTACGACGTGCGCTACGAGCCGCGCGCGCTCGTCTGGATGACGGTGCCGACGACCGTCAAGGGCCTGTACCGCCAGCGCCTGCGCTGGGCGCGCGGGCTGATGCAGGTCTTCCACAAGCATGCCGACGTGATGCTGCACTGGAAGTTCCGCCGCATGTGGCCGGTCTTCATCGAGTCGGCGCTGTCGATCGTCTGGGCGCTGTGCTTCGTCGTGCTGACGCTGATCTGGATCGCTTCCTACGCGCTCGGCATCCCGCCGGTCGGCGCCTCGCCGATCCCGAACCTGTGGGGCATGACGATCGGCACGCTGTGCCTGCTGCAACTGCTGCAGGGCACGCTGATCGACCGCCGCTACGACCGCGGCATCGTGCGCTACTACCCGTACGCGGTGTGGTATCCGCTCGTCTACTGGATGTTCCTGTCGGTGACGACGGTGCTGTCGCTGTCCTGGATCTTTCGCCGGCCGGCGGCGCAGGCGGTGCGCTGGAACACGCAACGCAGCGGGTCGGGGGCATGATGCGGCCGATGATGGCGGCGCGGTTCGTCGCGCTCGGTCTGGCATGTGCCTTTGCCGCGCTGCCGCTCGCCGCGCACGCCGACAGCCTGCACGACGCGCGCGCCGCGGTCGATGCGCGCCAGTTCGACGTCGCGCTGCCACTCTTCGAGGCGTTGCTCGCGAAGGACCCCGCCAACGCCGACCTGCTGATCGAGGCGGCGCGCGTCTACGGCTTCGCCGACCGCCACGCCGAGGCGATCGCGCTCTATCGCCGCGTGCTCGACGCCGCGCCGGCGCGGCGCTACGACGTGCTGGGGGCGATGGCCTGGCAGATGCTGTGGTCGGGCGATGCGGCGGGCGCGTTGCCGAACTTCGTCGAGGCGCAGGCCCACGCGCGCGACGACAAGGAGCGCGCCGAGCTGCTGCGCGGCGAGGCCGAGGCGCATGCCGATCTGGGCGATCTGCGCGCATCGATCGCCGCCTATCAGCAGGCCCTGCTGCTGCGCCCCGGCGACCGCGAACTCGAGCGCCGCATTGCACAGACCTGGCTCTGGCTCGACGACTATGCGCAGGCCGAAGCGGCATGGCGCGCGCTGCTCGCTTCCGATCCGAACGACCGCCGCAGCCAGGCGGGCCTCGCGCGCACGCTCAACGCCGCCGGCCGCCACAACGCCGCGGTGCGGGCCTACGACAAGCTCGACGACGGCAGCGACGCCGACGTGCGGCTCGACCATGCGCGCGCGCTGTACTGGGCCGGCTATCCGGCGCCGGCCTACGATCTGCTCGCCGGACGCAACGATGCCGAAGCGGTCTGGCTGCGCGACTGGCGCATCGAGCGCGAACGCCTCGCCTACGTCTACGGCACGGCCGAGTACGCGACCGACAAGGACGGCCTGGACGTGGCGTCGGCCGTCGCCGCGACCGGACGCTGGCTCACGCCGTCGTTGCTCGGCGAGGTCGGCTACCGCTACGTGAATCTCGACGACGACAACGGCCGCGTCAACGGCAACCGCCTCTTCGCGACGCTGCGCGGGGCCTACGGTGAACCGGGCGTGACGCCGCCCGGGCTGATCGTGCCGACCGTCAGCATCGGGCTCAACGACTACGACGGCTGGAGCCCGGTCACCGGCAATGCGAGCCTGCGCTGGATGCCGGTCGACCTCTGGCGATTCTCCGCCGACCTCGGCCGCGAGATCGTCGAGACGCCGCTCGCGGTGGACAACCGCATCACCGTCGACTCGGTCTCGCTCGGTGCCGAGACGCGGCTGCCGCCGCACTGGGAAGTCGCCGTCGCGGTGTCGTACCTGCGCTTCAGCGACGACAACTCGCGCACCCGGTTCAACGGCAGCGTCGGCTACGCGCTGCGTTTCAACCCGAAGGTGGTGGTCGGCGTCGAAGGTGCGGCGTTCGAGGATTCGGCTCCGGCGAGCTACGCGCCGATTCCGCCCCCCGGAACGACCGCGCCGCACGGCTACTGGAACCCGAAGCGCTACACCGAGGGGCGCGTCTTCGCCGGCATCTGGGGCGAAAAGCAACCGTGGGAATGGTATGGCCGCGTCGCGCTCGGCAGCTCGCGCGAGACGGATGCCGACGGCAACACGACGACTGGGACGCCGAACCTGCTCGAGGTCGGCGTCGCCTACGACGTCGGCCCGCGCCTGCGCTGGCGCGCCTTCGCCGGCGGTTCGGGATCGAGCTTCGCGGTCGGCAACGGCGGCTCGGGCTACTGGCGGCGCTACATCGGCTTCAACCTCACCTCCTGGTTCAGGTAGCCTGCAACCGTCAGCCCGCGGCGACCTCGGTCGGGACCGCATACGGCATTTCGGCATGCCGCAGCACAGGCCCATTGACACTGCCCAGGCGAAGCTCGCCGCCGAGCGCAGCAAGCTTGATCTCGACGAGCGCGGCCCAGGTCCCGGCATCGCTTGCCGGCTGCGCCGCCGCGTTGACGACAACGCCCGCCGGTTGGCCCGGATCGTCGCGCCCGAACACCTCCTCGCCCGCGCTCGCCGGCGCATCGAGTTCGAACAGCATCGCGCGGCGCTTGACGCTGCCGCGGTACTGGCTGCGGGCGACGACCTCCTGCCCCGGGTAGCAGCCCTTGCGGAAGTCGACCCCGCCGAGGAGTTCGTAGTTGATCATCTGCGGAACGAAGCGCTCGACGGTGGCCGCCTCGATGCGCGCGATGCCGCTTCGCACCTCGAGCCAGCGCCAGACCTCTGGCGGGCATGCCGGCAAATCGGGCGCCTGCTGCGCGGCACAGAGCACGCGCGCACGACCCTCGACCGCGGGCAGGGCGATCGCGGCGAGACTGTCGCTCCCGCGCCAGGTCCAGGGCGCCGGCGGCGCCGCTTCGCCGAGCCAGGCGATGGCCTGCGCGCCGACAAGCCCGTAGAGCGGCAGTTCGGCGCTGGCATCGCTCAACACGCATTTCGCGCGCAGCACGAACATCCGCAGCCGCTTCAATGTCGCAGGCAAGAGGTCGGCACTGCAGGCGAGCAGGATGTCGCCGCCCGCGTCGCGCCAGAGCACGAAGCTCGCGAGCAGGCGGCCCTTGGGCGAGCAGTAGCCGGCAAGGCGCACCTCGCCGGCGCCGAGGTTGACGACGTCGCTCGTCAACTGCGAGTGCAGGAAGCTCGCCGCATCGGCACCGCTGGCCCGGATCAGCCCCCAGTCGTCGAGCCTGCACACCCCTTCGATTTCGATGCTTGCATTCATCCGCCGATTATGATCAGCGACCATGTTCATGGCTCTTGCAGGGATTCGCCGGCCACGACGGCGCGCGCGGCAGCGATGAGCCTTGCGGGACGCGGCGACGCAGCGGGTAGGCGCCGATGAAGCGCCGAGCCGTCGCCCTCTTCGGTGTGCTTGCGCTGTTGCTCGCGGTCGCGATTGCGGCCGCGGCCGCCGCCTGGTGGCTGCAGCGCCCGCTGCCGCTGGCCAGCGATCGCGTCGAGCTGTCGATCGAGCCCGGCGAGACGCCGCGCCAGATCGCGAACGCCTGGGTTGCCGCCGGCGTACAGACCCCGCCGTGGTTGCTCTACGAATGGTTTCGCTGGTCGGGGCAGGCACGGCGCATCCGCGCCGGCAGCTACGAGATCGACCGCCAAGTGTCGCCGAGGCGGCTGCTGCAGAAGATGGTGCTCGGCGACGAGACGCTCGCCACGGTGCGCATCGGCGAAGGCTGGAACTTCCGGCAGCTGCGTGCCGCGCTGTCGAACGCCGATGCACTCAGACCGACGACCGCCACACTCAGCGACGAGCAGGTGATGGCGCTGCTCGGCGCGCCCGGGCTTTCGCCCGAGGGCCGCTTCTTCCCCGACACCTACGCCTACAGCAAGGGCAGCACTGACCTCGCCGTCCTCGAGCGCGCGTACCACGCGATGCAGCAGCGCCTTGCCGCGGCATGGAGTTCGCGCGCGGTGGATACGCCGCTGCACAGCGCCGACGAAGCCTTGACGCTCGCCTCGATCGTCGAGAAGGAGACCGGCGTCGCGACCGACCGCGGCAAGGTCGCCGGCGTCTTCACGAACCGGCTGCGCCTGGGCATGCCTTTGCAGACCGATCCGACCGTGATCTACGGCCTCGGTGCGCAGTTCGACGGCAACCTGCGCAAGCGCGACCTGCGCGCCGACACGCCGTACAACACCTACACGCGCGCCGGTCTGCCGCCGACGCCGATCTCGATGCCGGGCAAGGCTTCGCTCGAGGCTGCCGTGCGGCCGGAGGCAACGAAGGCGCTCTACTTCGTCGCGCGCGGCGACGGCAGCAGCGAGTTCAGCGAGACGCTGCCTGCGCATAATCGAGCCGTGAACCAGTACCAGCGCGGCAAGTGACGGCAGGGCGCTTCATCACCTTCGAAGGCATCGACGGGGCCGGCAAGTCGACCCATCTGCAAGCCGTCGCCGATCGCCTGCACCGCCGCGGCGGCGAACTCGTGATCACGCGCGAGCCGGGCGGAACGCCGCTTGCCGAGCAGCTGCGCGAACTCGTACTGCATGCGTCTATGGATGCACTAACCGAGGCGCTGCTCGTGTTCGCCGCGCGGCGCGACCACGTCGCGCAGGTCATCGCGCCGGCGCTCGCGCGCGGCGCGTGCGTGCTGTGCGACCGTTTCACCGACGCGACCTTCGCCTACCAGGGGGGAGGGCGCGGATTCGATCTCGCCGTCCTCGCGCAGCTCGAGGCCTGGGTGCAGCAGGGTCTGCAGCCCGATCTGACACTGTGGTTCGATCTGCCGGCATCGATCGCCGCCGAGCGGCGCAGCGCGGTGCGCGCGCCGGACCGTTTCGAGCGCCAGGACGAGGCGTTCTTCCAGCGCGTCA
>JBDHSE010000002.1:0-37750 GCA_039807955.1 Ideonella sp.
CGCGCGCACCGCGCCGGCGCCGATCGACGCGCCGAAGCGCTTCGCGAGCCGCTCGGCGAGGTTCTCGTGCGGCGTGTAGTCGATGATGTCCTCAGCCTTGACGACTTCGCGCGCGACGTAGTCGAGGTTGCCGAGATGGTCGACGAGGCCGAGCTTGACGGCCTGCTCGCCGTTCCAGAACAACCCCGAGAAGGTCTCGGGCGTGAGCTTCAGCCGCGTGCCGCGACCCTGCTTGACGACATCGATGAACTGGGTGTGGATCTGGTCGATCATGCCCTGCGCGTAGGCGACCTGCTTTTCGTTCAACGGCGAGAACGGATCGAGCATGGCCTTGTTGTCGCCGGCCGTCAGCAGGCGGCGCTCGACGCCGAGCTTTTCCATCGTGCCGGTGAAACCGAAGCCGTCCATCAGCACGCCGATCGAGCCGACGATCGACGCCTTGTCGGCGTAGATCTCGTCGGCGGCAACGGCGATGTAGTACGCGCCCGATGCGCAGGTGTCCTCGACGACGGCATAGACCTTCTTCTTGTGCAGCGCCTTCAGGCGCAGGATCTCGTCGTTGACGATGCCCGCCTGCACCGGGCTGCCGCCGGGCGAGTTGAAGCGCAGCACGACGGCGCGCGCGCCCGGGTCCTCGAACGCGCTCTTGAGTGCGGCGACGATATTCTCGGCGCTCGCCTCGGCGTCGGCGGCGATCTCGCCGCGCACCTCGATCAGCGCGGTGTGCGGGCCGCTGGCGGTGGTCGCCAGATTGCGCTGCGCGACGAGCGCCCAGACGATCGCGACGATCGCGGCGATCCAGACGAGGCGAAAGAAGATCCGCCAGCGCCGCTCGCTGCGCCGGTCCTTCATGTAGTCGCGCGCGAACTGCTCGGCGAGCCGGTTCCAGCCGTCGGTCGCTGCCGGCAGGCCGGCCGGCGCCGGAGAAGGCGAGCCGGCTTGCGCGCTCGCGGCCGCTTCGAACGGGTTCTCGGGGATGCTCATGGTGTTCCTTCAGCGATGTCCGGGGACGCGCCGTCGAACACCGGCTGCGTGTCGCGGGAAGGATACCAATACACGCTGCCGTCGCGCTCCTCGATGCGCAGCGTCGTGAGCAGGCCCCGGCCGCAGGGGCCGGCGACGCAGCGGCCACTCAGTGGCTCGTAGGCGGCGCCGTGCGTCGCGCACAGGATGAACTCCTTGCGGCTGTCGAGAAACTCGCCCGGCTGCCAGTCCATCTCGGACGGCACATGCAGGCAGCGGTTCAGATAGCCGACGACGCAGCCGTCGAAGCGCAGCACGAAGGCGCGCATCGGCTCGCGCCACTGCAGCACGTCGAAGACGTAGGCGAGGCCCTTCTCGGCGAGGTCGCTGCTCGCGCAAAGCCGCACCGGCGGGAACTCGCTCGGATTCGGTTCAGCCATTGCGCAGCAGCCAGTGTTCGAGGTCCTTCACGTCTTGCGCGATGTGGCGCGGGCCGAGGCCGGTCAGCGCATCGGCCGGATGCGCGCCGTAGCTCACGGCGACGCTCGGTGCGCCGGCGTTGGCGGCGAGCTGCAGGTCGTGCGTCGTGTCGCCGATCATCAGCGTGCGGACCGGCTCGGTGCCGAGCTGCTTCATCAACTCGCGCAGCATCTTCGGGTCGGGCTTGGGCGCCGTCTCGTCGGAGGTGCGGGTGGCGTCGAACACGCCCTGGATGTGCGCCGCCGAGAGCGCCTCGTCGAGGCCGAGGCGCGTCTTGCCCGTCGCGATCGCGAGCAGGTGGCGGCGCGCCTTGAGCGCCCGCAGCATCTCGATCACGCCGTCGAACAACACCAGCTCGTGCTGGCGCGACTGGTAGTGATGGCGGTAGCGCAGCGCGAGTTCGCGGTAGCGCTCGCGCGGCAGGTCGGGCGCGGCGTGCATCAACGCGTCCTTCAGCCCGAGGCCGATCACGTAGCTCGCGACGCTGTCCGCCGGCCGCGCCAGGCCGAGATCGACGCAAGAATCCTGGATGCAGCGCGTGATCAGCGTCGTCGAGTCGAGCAGCGTGCCGTCCCAGTCGAAGACGATGAGGTCGAAGTTGTGTTCAGCCATGCGCCGGTTCCACGACGATTTGCGTGCGCACCGAGGCGGCGAGAAAGCAGGCCTCGTGCGCCGCGTGGTGCAGCGCGTCGATCGCCTCCGGCGCCGGCGCGGGTTCGGCGAAGACGACGCGCGGGCGCAGCTTCACCTCGGTCATCGCAAGCCGCCCTTCGGCGTTGTGCGCCATCACGCCGACCGCGTCGTCCGTATAGCTCTCGACGCGTCGCCCATCGCGCGCCGCGATGTCGAGGAACCACAGCATGTGGCAGCTCGCGAGCGAGGCGACGAACGCCTCCTCGGGGTCGACCGCCGCCGCGTCCGACATCGGCAGCGGCACGACGTGCGGCGAACTCGACGCACGAACGACAGCGCCGCCGTCGAAGCGCCAGACGTGGGCGCGGCTGTAGCGGCGGGCGAGGAAGTCGCCGCCGCCGCACTGCCATTCGAGGAAGGCGCGGTGTTCGGACATGGTCGATGAAGCGGCTATTGCTGCGCGCGTGGTGAGGATCTCGCGTCGAGCGCGGCGACGAGCGCCTCGCATTCTGCCGGCAGCGGCGCGTCGAGTTCGATGACCTCGCCGCTCGCGGGGTGCTCGAACACGAGGCGCCGGGCGTGCAGGAACATGCGCCCGAAGCGCACACCGCCGATCGCCTTGCCGCGCGCGAGCGAGCGGTTGTGCTCGAAGTCGCCGTACTTCGGGTCGCCGGCGATCGGATGGCCGAGGTGCGCGAGGTGAACCCGGATCTGATGCGTGCGGCCGGTCTTGATCGTCACGTCGAGCAGCGTGTAACCGGGCAACGTGCGCACGACGCGCACGAGCGAGATCGAGCGCCGGCCGTCGGCATGATCGGCATCGACGACGCGCACATGGCGCTCGCCGGCGGCGTCCAGCGTCTTGTGCAGCGCGAGGTCGATCACCTTCACCGCCTTCGGCCAGACCCCGACGACGAGCGCCGCATACGTCTTTCCCGTCTCGCGGCGGCGGAACTGGTCCTGCAGCTTGACGAGCGCGCTGCGCTTCTTCGCGACGAGCAGCAGGCCGGAGGTCTCGCGGTCGAGCCGGTGCACGAGTTCGAGGAAGCGGGCGTCGGGCCGCGCCCGGCGCAACTGTTCGATGACGCCGAAGGCGACGCCGCTGCCGCCATGCACCGCGACGCCGGCCGGCTTGTCGATCGCGATGAGCGCGTCGTCCTCCCAGACGATGGGAAACTCGCGCGGCGGCGTCGCAGCCGTCTCGCCGGGCGGCGCGCGGCGCACCGGCGGCAGGCGCAGTTCGTCGCCGGTCGCAAGCCGCGTGTCGGCCGCGGCGCGGCCCTTGTTGACGCGCACTTCGCCGCTGCGGATGACGCGATAGACATGCGTCTTCGGCACGCCCTTCCAATGGCCGAGCAGGAAGTTGTCGAGGCGCTGGCCTTCGGCGTCCTCGCCGATCGCGACCCGCTCGACGCCGCGCTCGGCCGGCGAAGCTTGCACGGGCGATTTAGCCGATTGGCGCGATTGCGGCGCGATTGCAGCGCTTTTCCGGGCTGCCGCCTTGGCGTCCGCGCGGCCTATAATCCGTGGCACCGCAATTGCGTCCTAAGTGGTTGATTCATCAGAGTTTACCCGGGGGTCCACGACCCTCGCCTCTGACGCGAAGGACGCGCGGCGGCGCGATCGGGAGAGTTTCCGGCCGCGCCCAGGTGATGCAACGCCGACCCTGCAGGGCGGGCTTCGGAGCCGAAGAGACGAAGCAGCCGGGCGCGGTCGGCGGCAGAGCAAACGAACGAAAAGAACCCCCGGGCGAGCCGCCGAAGCGGCCGAACGGGAAGAACAAGGTTTTTCGAAAGAGCAGGAGGCAACGGCCGGGCCGCAGGCGCGCAAGCGCCGCCCGGTATCCGATGGCCGTCACCTTCTGCCCGCGTCAAGTGATCCCGCGGATGTCGCCCCCGGCCCTCGCCTCCCCTGCCCCGTCACGCACGCTGCAGCCGCCCCTTGCGGCGCCGCACGCTGCGCTCGCGGGCGGGCAGCGCCGCCTGGCCGACGACCGCAGTGCCACCGCGACGCATGCGCCAACGCCGCGCGGCCCGACGATCGAGCGATAGCTCATCCAGGCCCCGGTCCAGGGCGGTTCCTTCCGAAGTTCCTTTCGCGTTTCTCGTGCATCTGATCGTCGCGGCGCCGGAGTCGTCCGGTGCGCGGCTGAGGTGAAAGACGCCGGGGCGTCGCGCACAAGGCGCGGGCCGGCCGGCGCGAAGGAGTGCACATGAAACGCATGCTGATCAACGCGACGCAGCCCGAGGAGCGGCGCCTCGCGATCGTCGACGGCCAGAAGCTGATGGACTTCGAGACCGAGATCGAAGGCCGCGAGCAGAGGAAGGGCAACATCTACAAGGCCGTCGTGACGCGCGTCGAGCCATCGCTCGAGGCCTGCTTCGTCGACTACGGCGAGGAGCGCCACGGCTTCCTGCCGTTCAAGGAGATCTCGAAGAACTACTTCCGCGAAGGCGTCGCCGTCAAGGACGCGCGAATCCAGGACGTGATCGCCAACGGCAGCGAGCTCTTGGTGCAGGTCGAGAAGGAGGAGCGCGGCAACAAGGGCGCGGCGCTGACGACCTTCGTCAGCCTCGCCGGCCGCTACCTCGTGCTGATGCCGAACAACCCGCGCGGCGGCGGCGTCAGCCGGCGCATCGAAGGCGAGGACCGCGAGGAGCTGAAGGAGAACCTCGACCAGCTCGAGTACCCGAAGGGCATGTCGCTCATCGCCCGCACCGCCGGCATCGGCCGCAGCGCGCCCGAGCTGCAGTGGGACCTGAACTACATGTTGAAGCTCTGGTCCGCGATCGACGGCGCGGCCAAGGCCGGCAAGGGCGCGTTCCTGATCTACCAGGAGTCGAGCCTCGTCATCCGCGCGATCCGCGACTACTTCACCGCCGACATCGGCGAGATCCTGATCGACACCGACGACATCTACGACCAGGCCAAGCAGTTCATGACCCATGTGATGCCGGAGACGGCGCACAAGGTCAAGCGCTATCGCGACGACGCGCCGCTGTTCAGCCGATTCCAGATCGAGCACCAGATCGAGACCGCGTTCAGCCGGACCGTGAACCTGCCTTCGGGCGGCGCGATCGTCATCGACCACACCGAAGCGCTCGTCTCGGTCGACGTCAACTCGGCGCGCTCGACGCGCGGCAGCGACATCGAGGAGACCGCCACCCGCACCAACCTCGAGGCGGCCGACGAGATCGCGCGCCAGATGCGGCTGCGCGACCTCGGCGGCCTGATCGTCGTCGATTTCATCGACATGGACGAGAGCAAGAACCGGCGCGAGGTCGAGATGCGGCTGCGCGACGCGCTGCGCCAGGACCGCGCGCGCGTTCAGCTCTCGGCGATCAGCAAGTTCGGCCTGCTCGAACTCAGTCGCCAGCGCCTGCGCCCGGCGCTCTCCGAGGGCAGCCACATCACGTGCCCGCGCTGCAACGGCACCGGCCACATCCGCGACACCGAAAGCTCCGCGCTGCAGATCCTGCGCATGGTGCAGGAGGAGTCGATGAAGGACAACACCGCCGCGGTGCACGTGCAGGTGCCGGTCGAGGTGACGAGCTTCCTGCTCAACGAGAAGCGCACCGAGATCACGAAGATCGAACTGAAGCAGCGCGTCACCGTGCTGCTCGTGCCGAACAAGAACCTCGAGACGCCGAACTACCGCCTCGAGCGCCTGCGCCACGACGACCCGCGGCTCGAGAACCTGCAGGCGAGCTACACGATGATCGACGAGCTCGACGAGGAGGTCGGCATCACGCGCCGCGAGAAGGCCAAGGCCAAGCAGGAGCCGGTGATCAAGGGCGTGCTGCCCGAAACGCCGGCGCCGATCGCGATGCCGAAGCCCGAGCCCGTGGCGCCGCCGCCAGCGCCGGTGCAGGTCGTTGCGCCGCCGCCGGCTGCCGCACCGGCGGGCAGCGGCTTCTTCGGCTGGATCAAGAGCCTCTTCGGCGCGCCAGCCGAAGTGCAGCCGGCGGCCGTGCCGCCGGCGACCGTCGCCGAGCCGGCAGCAGCACCGGCCGAGAAGCGCGAGGCCGGCGCCGGCCGGCGCGGCGATCGCAATGGCGACCGCGAGCGCGGCAAACGACGCAACGGCGAGGGCCGCGGTGAGCGTGGCGAGCGCGGCGGCCGTGGCGGCCGACGCGGCGACCGCGACGAGCGCGCCGACAACGCAACGACGGCTGCGGCAGGCGACGACGGCCGCAGCGAGCGAGGGGAGCGCGGCGAGCGGGCAGACCGAGGCGAGCGCGGTGGGCGCCGCGATCGAGGCGAGCGCGGCGAGCGTGCGGAGCGCGGTGAACGCGGCGAGCGCGGCACTCGCAATGCGGCCACCGAGCGCGTCGAGCGCGGCGCGGCGACGCAAGACGCAGCCGAGACCGTGAAGGCCGATACGGCCGTCGACAACGACGCGACCGCTTTCGCCGACACCCAACCCGGCATCACCGTCGAGGGCGGCGAGCAGCGCGGCGAACGTGGCCGCCGGCGCCGGCGCGGCGGCCGAGGTGGCCGCGACCGTGATGCCGCCGCGGTGGACGCGGCTGCGAACGAAGGCGATGCCGCTGACAGCGGCGCCGATGACGGCGCTGCCCGGCCCGTCGCAGCGGCAGATGGCGACGGCGAAGGCCGCGCGAGCGATCTCGCGCTGGAATCCGGCACTGCTGCCGATGCAACGCAAGGCGAAGCAGCGCAAGGCGAAAGCGCGCGCGGGCGCGAAGGTGGCCGGCGCCGCGGCGCACGCGGACGCTCGCGAGGCGATGCGCGCGAGGCGGCGGCCGGCGACGCCGAGAGCGGCGATCAGCCTTCGGCGGCGCAGGACGCGCCGGTCGTGACGGTGGACGAGCCATCGATCGTGCAGGTGCCGCAAGCTGCGCAACCGTTCGCCGCGCAAAGTGCCGAACCGGCGCCGAGCGAGGTGCCGCAATCAGCGACCGAAGAGGCGACTGCCGCCGTCGAGAACGAAGCAGCGGAGGCGGTGGCGAGCAAGCGAGTGGAAGCTGCCGTTTCAGTTGAAGCACCAGCGCAGCCGGCGACGTTCAAGCTCGACGCCGAGCAGTTGCAAGCGATCGCCGCCGCGGCCGGTCTGCAGTGGGTCGGGTCGGACGCGGCGAAGATCGCCGCCGCGCGCGAAGCGATGGAACGCGAGCCCAAGCCGGTGCACGTGCCGCGTGAACCCAAGCCGGTCGAGATCGTGGACGTGGGCCCGCTCGTGATGGTCGAGACGCGCAAGGACCTGTCGCAGATCCAGCTGCCGTTCGACACGCCAACCGGCGGCTCGCAGCCGCACGCGTAGAGCTGAAGGCCGCGGTCCTGCCCTGACGCCGGCGCGCCGTCAGGGCAGGCGTTCGAGCGCGTGCTGGTAGGCGCCGTGGTGCATCAGCTCGTCCCACCCAAGCGGCGCCGACTGCGGCAGCAGCGCGCGCCGGCGCGCTTCGCTGTCGGGATCGGCGTGCCACAGGCCGTCGGCGCGCGTGCGCTCGAGGTCTTCGAGCCAGGTATCGATCGTGTCGCTGCCGGCCGCTGACTGGTTGCACAAGAGCACCATGTCGCAGCCGGCGTCGAGCGCGACGGCGGCGGCATCGGCAAAGCTCACTACGGCACCGGCGATCTGGCGCGCGCCGGCCATGCTCAGGTCGTCGCTGAAGATCGCGCCGCCGAAGCCGAGTTGCTGGCGCAGGACGTCCTTCAGCCAGCGCGCCGAAAAGCCGGCCGGCAGCGCATCGACCTTCGGATAGATGACGTGCGCCGGCATCACGCTCGCAAGCACGGTCGACAGCCATTCGTAGGGCCGCGCGTCGTCGGCGAGGATCGCCTTCAGGCTGCGGCTGTCGCGCGGCACCTCGTGGTGCGAATCGCCGCGCACGAAGCCGTGGCCGGGGAAGTGCTTGCCGCAGTTGGCCATGCCCGCCTGCAGCAGGCCGTGCATCAGGCTCTTCGCGAGCATCGCGACGACGCGCGGGTCGCGGTGGAAGGCGCGGTCGCCGATCACGCCGCTCGGGCCGTGGTCGAGGTCGAGCACCGGCGTGAACGACAGATCGACCCCGCAGGCGCGCAGCTCGGCGCCGAGCACAAAGCCGGCGGCGGTTGCCGCGTCCGCCGCGCGCATCGCGCCGCTGCCCGCGCCCTGCCGGCCGTCGCGCATCCACATCTCGCCGAGCGCGCGCATCGGCGGCAGGTGCGTGAAGCCGTCGGTACGAAAGCGCTGCACGCGCCCGCCTTCGTGATCGACGCAGATCAGCAGGTCGCTGCGCAGCGCCTTCACCTCGGCGCAGAGCTGTGTGAGCTGATGCCGGTCCTGCCAGTTGCGCGCGAAGAGGATCAGCCCGCCGACGAGCGGATGCGCCAGGCGGCGCCGGTCGTCGGCGCCGAGCGCGAGGCCCGCGATGTCGATGATCGCCGGCGCATGCTCGATGGTCTCGGCCGGCGGGCTCGCATCGGGGTTCGTATTCATGGCGCGGATTGTGCCGCCTCGACGACGACGAAGGCGACGGCGTAGTCGGATTCGTCGCTCACCGACACCGTCGCGCGCAGGCCGCGCGCATCGAACCACGCCGCGAGTTCGCCGTGCAGTTCGATCACCGGCTTGCCGCCTGGGGCGTTGAGGATCTCGCAGGCGCGCCAAGTCATCGGCAGGCGGATGCCCAGGCCGATCGCCTTCGCGAATGCCTCCTTCGCCGCGAAGCGTGTCGCCAGATAGCGCAAGCCGCGCGCTGCGATGCGTGCGCGCCGGCCGGCGTAGACCTGCAGTTCGCGCGGCCCGAGCACCTTGTGCGCGAACCGCTCACCGCGGCGCGCGAGCGCGGCCTCGATGCGGCGGATGTCGCAGATGTCGGTGCCGATGCCGTGGATCATGCTTCGGCCGCCATTGCCGTGGCGCTCTTCAGCGCGGCTGTGCGGCGTGAATCGCGCGCAGATAGGCGCGCACCGTCTCGGCGTAGCCGAGTTCGAGCGCGTCGGAGATGAACGCGTGGCCGATCGAGACTTCGAGCACGCCCGGCACCGCGGCGAGGAAATCGGCGAGGTTGGCGCGGTTCAGGTCGTGCCCGGCGTTCACGCCGAGGCCCGCCGCCTGCGCCGCGCGCGCAGCGGCGGCGAACCGCGCGAGTTGCGCCGCCTGCTGCGCGCCGCCGTGCGCGGCGGCGTACGGCTCGGTGTAGAGCTCGACGCGATCGGCGCCGATCGCGCGCGCCGCCGCCATCGTCTGCGGATCGGCATCCATGAAGAGGCTGACGCGAACGCCGAGCGCGCGCGCCTCGTCGATCAGCGGCGCAAGGCGCGCACCGTCACGCGCGAGGTCCCAACCGTGGTCCGACGTGGCCTGGCCTTCGCTGTCGGGAACGAAGGTGCATTGCTGCGGGCGCTGGCCGCGGACGAAGTCCATCAGGTTGTGAAACGGATTGCCCTCGATGTTGAACTCGGCCGCCGGCCAGTCCTCGAGCAACGCGCCGAGGTCGCGCACGTCGGAAGGGCGGATATGGCGCGCGTCGGGCCGCGGATGGACGGTGATGCCGGCGGCGCCGGCTTCGAGCACGCGCGTCGCGGCAAACGTCACGCTCGGGATGCAGAGTTCGCGCCGGTTGCGCATCATCGCGACGAGGTTCAGGTTGACCGACAGCGCGGTCGCGCCGCCGTGGCGGCCGAGGCCGGCCGTGACGAGTGGGTTCATAGAGCTTGCAGATCGAGCATCACCTGGCGCGTGCGAAGCAGCGGCGTGCCCAGATGATAGGCAAGCAAGGCGCGCAGCGTCGCCTTGAAGCCGGGCAGCACCGTGGCGCAGACCTCGCGCAGCGCGGCCATGCTGCCCCGATCGAGTGCAGTCTGCGCGGCGATCAGCACGCTGCCGGGCAGGCCGGCGTCGCCGGCGGCGGCGGGCGCGACGCCGGCGTCAGGCCGCAGCGCGAAGAGCGCGTCCCCGCTCAGCGCCTGCTGCGTCGCCGTGATCAGGCGCAGTTCGGGCAGCAGGCCGATCTCGCGCAGCAGCACGAGTTCGAACGCGCGCAGCGCCGCCTGCACCTTTGCATCGTCGGTGGCGGCGAGTTCGGGCAGCGTCTGCGCGTAGGCGTCGAACAGCAGCGGATGCGGGTCGCCGCGCGCGAGCAGCTTCATCAACAGCTCGTTGCAGTGAAAGCCGGCGAACAGCGCCGCGCCGGTCAACATCGCCGCGCCGCCCGCCCATTCGGCGCCGCGCAGCGTCTGCACCTCGGGCGGCGCCTCGTCCTCGGCGCCGCGCCGCGGCCGCGACAGCGCGACATGCACCTGCTGAAACGGCAGCAGCACAGCGCGCAGCTGCGAGTACGGCCGCTTCGCACCTTTGGCGGCGACGGCGAGCCGCCCCTGCTCGCGCGTGAAGAGGTCGAGGATCAGGCTCGACTCGCTCCAGTCGTAGCGGTGCAGCACGTAGGACTGCAGATGCGGCGGCGATCGCACTGCGCGCGAGGCCATGGGGTTCTCGTTCCTGCCGCGCGCGAGATTATTCGTAGCCGTAGCTGCGCAGGTGCGCCTCGTCGTCGGCCCAGCCCGAGCGCACCTTGACCCACAGCTCGAGGAAGACCTTGGCGCCGAGCAGTGCCTCGAGATCGCTGCGCGCCTGCGTGCCGATGCGCTTCAGGCGCTCGCCGCCGGCGCCGATGACGATGCCCTTGTGCGCCTCGCGCTCGACGACGATCGTCGCCGCGATGCGCCGCAGTTCGCCCTGCTCCTCGAACTTGTCGACGACGACGGTCGACGCATACGGCAGTTCGTCGCCGGTGAGGCGAAAGAGCTTCTCGCGGATCAGCTCTGCTGCGAGGAAGCGTTCGCTGCGGTCGGTCAGCGCCTCCTCGTCGTGCAGCCAGGCCTGCACCGGCAGATAGGGTGCGACGATCGCAAGCAGCCGCTGCACATCGGCCTCCTTGCGCGCCGACAGCGGAACGAACTCGGCGAACGGATAGCGCTCCTGCATCGCGCGCAGCCAGGGCGCGATCTCGGCGCGGCGGCGCACCGCGTCGAGCTTGTTGGCGACGAGGATCACCGGCCTTGCGCCGTCGCCCGGCGTGGGCATCAGCGCGAGCACCTTGGCATCGTCGAGTGTGAAACGGCCGGCCTCGACGACGAAGAGCACGGCATCGACATCGGCGAGCACGCCCTTGACGGTGCGGTTGAGCGTGCGCTCGAGCGCCGCGCCGCGCTGGGTCTGGAAGCCCGGCGTGTCGACGAACACGAATTGGGATTCGCCGAGCGTGCGGATGCCGGTGATGCGGTGGCGCGTCGTCTGCGCCTTGCGCGAGGTGATGCTGACCTTCTGGCCGACGAGCGCGTTGAGCAGCGTCGATTTGCCGACGTTGGGCCGGCCGACGATCGCGACCAGCCCGCAACGCGGCGCCGGGTTCGCGCCGTCGGCCGGCGATGCGGGGTCGGTCATCGCCGCGATCAGTTTCGCAGCGGCCCGCCCGGCGTGTCGTTCGCCTTGAGCAGGTCGAGCATGCGCCGCGCCGCTTCCTGCTCGGCCTGGCGGCGCGAACGGCCCTCGCCGCGCTGCGCGAGGCCGAGCGCCGCGGCGGTGCATTCGACTTCGAACGTCTGGGCGTGGGCCTGGCCGCGGGTCGAGCAGATGCGGTAGGCCGGCACCGGCAGGCGCCGCGCCTGCAGCCACTCCTGCAGTTCGGTCTTCGCGTCCTTGGACCACGAATCGATCTCGGTCGTCGTGATGAGGTCGCCGAACAGGCGGCGCACCAGGGCGAGCGCCTGATCGAAACCGCCCTCGATGTAGACCGCGCCGATCACCGCTTCGAGCGCGTCGGCAAGGATCGACGGGCGCTGCGCGCCGCCGCCGCGCGCCTCGCCCTCGCTCAAGCGCAGCACGTCGGGCAGGCCGAGTTCGAGCGCAACGCGGTGCAGGCTTTCCTCGCGCACGAGGTGGGCGCGAACGCGCGTCAGATCGCCCTCGTCGGAGCCCGAGAAGCGCTCGAACAGCAGCCCCGAGATGGCGGCGCTCAGGATCGCGTCGCCGAGGAACTCGAGCCGCTCGTTGTGGTCGGCGCCGAAGCTGCGGTGGGTCAGCGCACGCGCCAGCAGGCCGGGCTGCGCGAAACGGTAGCCGATGCGGTGTTGCAGCGATTCGAGCCTGGCGTCCGACACCGCTAGCCGCCCGTCACTGCGACGCCCCTTTCGAGCTGCCGGAGTACTTGATCAGCAGATAGACCGGGCTCACAAGCTCGATCTCCTTCTCGTAGGCAAAGCGAATCACGACCTTGTCGTTCTCCTTCGTGATCTGCAGATCCTGGCCGCCGATCGAGGTGATCGAATACTCGATCTCCTTCTGCCGCTCGAACGCGGCGCGAATCTCGGGGACGGTGGCAAGGCCCTCGTCGGCGACGCGGTTCACGGCGCGCTGGATCGTCAGGTATTCGTTGACCGTCGGCAGCACGCGCAGCGCCACGAGCGCCAGCATGCCGATGATGATGGCCCACATCAGAAGGCCGAGCAACGTGATGCCGCGTTGCCGGCGTGGCGATACTCGTTCACGTGCCATGCGGCTATGCCCTTTGCGATCGATGCGACGCCCTGGATCGATGCCGCTCAGTGGAACGGGCCGATGCGCGAGAGGTCGCTGAAGTTCATCCAGACGAAGAAGGCCTTGCCGACGATGTTCTCGTCGGGCACGAATCCCCAGAAGCGCGAGTCCTGCGAGTTGTCACGGTTGTCGCCCATCATGAAGTAGTGCCCGGGCGGGATCTTGCAGGTCAGCCCTTCGACGTCGTAGGTGCAATTCTCGCGAACCAGTGCCGTGCGCTGGTCCGGCGGACCATAGAACGGCTGCAACTTCGGGTTCACGAGAATCCGGTGATCGGCATTTCCGAGCCGTTCCTTGAATTGCGGCACGTAGCGCATGCTTTCCTCATCGTAGAACTCGGGCATCGGCTCGGTCGGGACCCGCTCGCCGTTGATGTAGAGCTGCTGCGAGCGGTAGCTGATTTCGTCGCCCGGCACGCCGATGACGCGCTTGATGTAGTCGACGCTCGGGTCGCGCGGGTAGCGAAACACCATCACGTCGCCGCGCTGCGGCGTGTGATTCGGAATGACGAGCTTGTTGATCACCGGCAGCCGCACGCCGTAGTGGTACTTGTTGACGAGGATGAGGTCGCCGACCATCAGCGTCGGGATCATCGAGCCGGACGGGATCTTGAACGGCTCGAAGAGGAACGAGCGCAGCAGGAAGACGGCGAAAATGACCGGAAAGAGCCCCGCCGTCCAGTCGAGCCACCAGGGCTGGGCGAGCACCGCGCGCTTGGCGGCGGCGAGGTCGCCGTCGATCTTGTCGATGCCGAGCTGGCCGAGCTTGGCGCGCCGCTCGTGGTCCTGCGCCTCGAGCGCGGCGGCGGCGGCCTTGCGCCTGGGCAGGAAGACGAAGCGTTCGGCGAGCCAGTAGCAGAAGCTGACGACACTCAGCACGAACAGCAGCAGCGCGAAGTTGCCGCTCCAGTAACCGAGGTACCAACCGCCCAGAAACAAGCCCAACAGGGCGTAAAGCACTCCGGTCAATGCGCCCATCGGCAGTCACTCATCCACTTGAAGTATGGCCAGGAAGGCTTCCTGCGGCACCTCGACGGTGCCGATCTGCTTCATGCGCTTCTTGCCGGCCTTCTGCTTCTCGAGCAGCTTGCGCTTGCGGGTGATGTCGCCGCCGTAGCACTTGGCAATGACGTTCTTGCGCAAGGCTTTGATTGTCTCACGCGCGATGATGTTGGCCCCGATCGCCGCCTGGATCGCGACGTCGTACTGCTGCCTGGCGATCAGCTCGCGCATCTTGGCGACGACGGCGCGGCTGCGGAACTGGCTCTGGGCGCGGTGGACGATGATCGACAGCGCATCGACCTTGTCGCCGTTGAGCAGAATATCGACCTTGACGACGTCGGCGGCGCGGTACTCCTTGAACTCGTAGTCCATCGACGCGTAGCCGCGGCTGACGCTCTTCAACTTGTCGAAGAAGTCGAGCACGATCTCGGCCAGTGGCATGTCGTAGGTCAGCAGCACCTGGCGGCCGTGGTACGCCATGTTGAGTTGCACGCCGCGCTTCTGGTTCGCGAGCGTCATCACCGGGCCGACGTAGTCCTGCGGCATGTAGAGCTGCATCATGACGATCGGCTCGCGGATCTCGCGGATGCGCCCCATGTCGGGCATCTTCGACGGGTTCTCGACTTCGAGCAGCTCTCCATTGTTGAGTTCGACCTGGTAGACGACCGACGGCGCGGTCGTGATCAGGTCCTGGTCGAACTCGCGCTCGAGCCGCTCCTGGACGATCTCCATGTGCAGCAGACCGAGGAAGCCGCAGCGAAAGCCGAAGCCGAGCGCCTGGCTCACCTCGGGCTCGTAGCGCAGCGAGCTGTCGTTGAGCTTCAACTTCTCGAGCGCGTCGCGAAGCTGGTCGTATTCGCTCGCCTCGGTCGGGTACAGGCCGGCGAAGACCTGCGGCTGGATCTCCTTGAAACCGGGCAGCGCCTCGGCCGCCGGGCCGAGGTTGTTCGGCAGCTTCTTCTCGACTGTGATGGTGTCGCCGACCTTGGCCGCCTGCAGTTCGCGGATGCCGGCGACGATGAAGCCGACCTCGCCCGCGCTCAGCCGCTCGCGCGCGACCGACTTCGGCGTGAAGACGCCGAGTGTGTCGGCGGCGTAGACGGCGTTGCTCGCCATCATGCGGAAGCGCTCGTTCTTCGCGAGGCTGCCGTCGACAATGCGCACCAGCATCACGACGCCGACGTAGTTGTCGAACCAGGAGTCGATGATCATGGCCCTGAGCGGCGCGTCGAGCCTGCCGCGCGGCGGCGGCATGCGATGGATCACTGCCTCGAGGATGTCGTCTATGCCCTCGCCGGTCTTCGCGCTGCAGGCGATCGCGTTGTCGGCGTCGATGCCGATCACGTCCTCGATCTCGGCCTTCGCGTTCTCCGGGTCGGCCTGCGGCAGGTCCATCTTGTTGAGCACCGGCACGACCTCGACGCCCAGTTCGATCGCGGTGTAGCAGTTCGCAACCGTCTGCGCCTCGACGCCCTGGCTCGCATCGACGACGAGCAACGCGCCCTCGCAGGCCGACAGCGAGCGACTGACCTCGTACGAGAAGTCGACATGCCCCGGCGTGTCGATCAGATTCAGGTGATAGGTCTCGCCGTCGCGCGCGACGTACTCGAGCGACGCCGTCTGCGCCTTGATCGTGATGCCGCGCTCGCGCTCGATCTCCATCGAGTCGAGCACCTGCGCCTCCATCTCACGCGCGGAAAGGCCGCCGCAGCGATGAATCAACCGATCCGCGAGCGTCGACTTGCCATGGTCGATGTGGGCGATGATGGAGAAATTGCGGATGTGATCCATGCGGTAGATCGCAGCCTCAGGCCGAAGCCACAACGGCGAAGCCGTTGCAGCGCAAGCTCACATCGCGCAGCGATGTGAAGGCGCATCGCGCCGTGCTGAAGCTAAAAAAAAGGCACGTCGAACGAGTGACGCGCCTTCCAACAAAATGTTTGGCAACTGCTTGTTGGGCTTTCATTGTAGCCAAATCGACCCGGCCGGAAACCGCGCCGTTGCTTGATTTCACGCCGTTGCACAGTGCCAACAGCACAATTTATCCACAGGATGTCAACAAGTCGCCGATCGTTGACGGGTGATCGCGGCCAAGCTCCAAGCTCGTAGACCTCAGCGCGTTCAAACAAGCCACCAGAGGGCCGGATTATATGCAACCGACGGCCCAATCGAAGCCGAAGGCTGGAATGTTTGCGCACACTGACATTCTGTCAGAACGATCCGCCGGCCGATCCTGACCTTCGACCTTGCGCAATGGGGTTTTCACCTTTCGTATCGCAAAACGGTGACTGTCCCTACTTGACAATCGGGATTCGAAGGAACTGGGCCCAGTCGCCGCGCAACACGGTGACCGGCAGCGGGCGCGACTTGTCGACCTTGGCGATCACTGCGTCGAACTGCTTCAAGTCCGGCACATCAGCGGCGCCGACGGCAAGGATCACGTCGCCGGCGCGCATGCCCACGGCCTCGGCGCCGCCCGTCACCGCCACCACCGTCACGCCGGCCGCACCGCGCAACGCGCGGCGCTGCGCGTCGCTCAGGCCCGCCACCGTCAGACCCCAGGTCTTGGCGGCATTCGACGTGCGCTGATCCGGTTCGAGCACCGGCGGCCGCTCGGCCTGCGCGGTCTGCGGCTCGGCCTCGGCAAGCACGACCTTGACATCCATGTTCTTGCCGCGCCGATTGACTTGCAGATTCACCGCGCTGCCGGGCTTCATGCCGCCGAGCGTGCGGCGCAGGTCGGCAGCGCTTTCGACCGCCTTGCCATCGACCGCGACGATCACGTCGCCGGGCTGGATGCCGGCCTTGTCGCCGGGTGCGCTCGGCACGACGAGCCGAACGAACGCGCCGCGCGACTTGTTCTTGCCGGTGGCAAGGCCGTACTCCTCGGCGAGTTCGCGCGGCACATCGGTCGGCTGCACGCCGAGGTAGCCGCGCACGACGCGCCCGCCGCTCTTCAACTGATCGACGACGCGCATCGCCTCGTCGATCGGGATCGCGAACGAGATGCCGATGTAGCTGCCGATCGGGCTCAGGATCTGCGAGTTGACGCCCACCACCTCGCCGCGCGTGTTGATCAGCGGGCCGCCCGAATTGCCCGGATTGACCGCCACATCGGTCTGCAAGAAGGCGATATCCGAGCCCGTCTCGCGGTGCTTGGCGCTGACGATGCCGGCGGTGACGGTGCTGTCCAGGCCGAACGGCGAGCCGATCGCGAGCACCCATTCGCCGACCCGCAGCCGGCTCACGTCGCCGATGCGCACTGTCGGCAAGCCGCTCGCGTCGATCTTGACGAGGGCGAGGTCGGTGCGGACGTCGGCGCCGACGATCCTCGCCTTGAACTCGCGCTTGTCGGTGAGCGTGACCCGCACGTCGGACGCGCCATCGACGACGTGCGCATTGGTGACGACGTAGCCGTCGGCGCTGATCAGAAAGCCCGATCCCTCGCCGCGCGGCGTCTCGTCGCCTTGCGGCGACGGCGCCCGACGCTGAAACGGCGAGCGTGCGCCGGGGTCGTTGCGTTCGGTGGTGCGGATGTTGACGACCGCCGGTGCCACCTTCTCGATCAACTCGACGAAGTCGGGCGCGAACTGGGCGGCGGCTGGGCCCGGTGCGAAACCGCAGACGGTCGCCATTGCGAGAAGCAGCGCTGACAGCAGCATGCGCAACCGTGTGCCGCTGGCGGGATGGGAAAGGCGCATCGATCGAGTCCTCTGCAGATGGGAAGGCGCTTGCGGGTTGCACGTAGACAGAGAGCCACCCCGCGCAGCAACGGCATCGGCCGGAGCCACAGCACCGGCGCGCGTCACAAGCGGAACTCTACTTCTTGCGCACCAGCGCCGCCGCGAACTGGCGCAAGGTCGCGGCCGGAACTTCGCCGACCACCGTCACCCACCAGTCGCCGTCGCGCCGCGCCAGGGTCTGGGTCGCACCGATCGAGGTCTGCCCTTCGCTGCCATGCCGGGCCGGATCATAGGGCTCGATGAAGAGCGAAACACTCGCCAGGCCGTCGGAGTAGACCGCCTGCAGGACCTTGGGCGGCACATCGTTGGCGCCGTCCTGCGGCGCGTTCAACGGCCGCTTGACGCAACCGACCTGCGCGAAGCCGGGAATGCGCTCGCGCATCGTCCAGCCTTCGGCCTCGAGCGTCGCCGGCGTCAGCCGCTGGCGCACGACGTGATAGCCGGCGAGCTGGTTCATCGGCGCGAGCACGCTCTGCGGCTGCGCCTTGCCGCCGATCTCGAGCTGCGAGAACGCGGCCGATTCGAGCACTCTGCCTTGCGCGTCAAGCACCTCGGAGCGCAGCAGCAGCCCGCTCGCGCGATCGGCCCACAGGCGATACGTGAAGCGGCGATCGTCCTTCGGAGAGATGAGCAGGACGTTGGCCTCGCGATCGGCGACGCGCTGCACGCCTTGCGCGCGCACGTCGTAGTGCTCGGCGATATGGTCGCCGCCAGACAGCAAGAGCGCCGGGAACCGGGCCTGCATGTCGCGCTGCTCGATCAGCGCGACGTGGGTTTGCGGCCACAGCGTGTGAACGATCTGGTTGTGCCGGAACACCTTGCGCGCCTGGCCGTCGAGCGCTTCGACGCGCTCGTACTGATCGGCGCCAAGGCAGTAGTGCGCGATGCGCGAACTCGACATCGTGCCTCCGGCGCTGACGACGAAGGTGCCCTGGAAGTTACTGCTGCCGGCGGCGTTGTGGATCCGCGTCAGCCAGGCGCGGACTTCCTGCGCACTGGCCGGCTCGCTCGCCGCGGCGCTGCCGGCCTGCGCGACGAAGTGACTCGTCGCGCAAACGAGCGCGACGACCAGGCGACCGAGCGCGGCCCGCATCAGCGATCCGGCGTGCGCGTCGTCGCCGCGCGCAGGAAGCCCGAGGGCGCGCCGAGCGCCGAGCTGCCGCCGAATTCCATGTGCGCCGCGAGATAGCGGTCGAGCCTGGCGTCGCGCACGAAGGAGCGATCGACCAGGGCCTGCGGCGCGGCCAGGCCTTCGCCGGCGGCCAGCGGCGGCGCGGCCCGCACCGGCGCCGCGGTGGCCACGACCGAGGGCGCGGTCGCGCTCGCCAGCACCGCGCCTTCGCCGCCGATCGCCGGAAGCGTGCCGCGCGTCACGACGAGCACGCTCGCGACCGCCATGAAGCCGGCCGCGACCGCCGCCGGGGCAAGCCACTTCAAGCGTGCCGATCGCCTACCGGCAACCGGTGCGGCCGAGGCCAGCGGCTGGGGGGCAAGCACCGCCGGCTCGGTCGCCAGACGCTCGCGCAGGCGGCGCAGAAAGTGTTCGTCGTGACCGGCGTCGCCGGCCAGCGCGTCCGAGCGCAACACGTCGCCGATCAGGTGATAGAGATGCCAGTTCGCGCGTGCACTGCCGTCGTCGCGCCAATGCGCGCAGGCCGTACCGACCTCGTCGGCGTCGAGTTCGCCGTCGGCAAGCGCCGACAAGCGTTGCGGGATGTCGATCCTGTCTTCTTGTTGCATTTCTCGTGCTCCCATCGCCTCATCGCGGACTGCCGTCTTCGACCGCCTCGTTCACCACCGATCCCCCGGCCGCGTGTCCAGCAACGGCCGCAGCCTTGTCGCGATCGCCTCGCGGGCGCGAAAGATGCGGGAGCGGACGGTGCCGATCGGGCAATTCATGACCTCTGCAATGTCCTCGTAGCTCAAGCCCTCGAGCTCGCGCAGCGTGATGGCCTGGCGCAGATCGTCGGACAGCGCCTCGACGGCGGCGTTCACCTCCTGCGCGATCTGCTTGCTCGCCAGGAGCGACTCCGGCGTCTCGCCGTCGCTTAGTTCGTTCTCGACGCGCGAAGTTTCGTCTTCCTCCTCGTGCGACGCCAAGGCTGACTGAGTGACCAGTGGATCGCGCTTGAGTTCCATCAGCGCCTTCTTCGCGGTGTTGACGGCGATCCGGTACAGCCAGGTGTAGAAGGCGCTGTCGCCGCGGAAGTTCGGCAGCGCCCGGTAGGCGCGGATGAACGACTCCTGCGCGATGTCGGGGACGAGGTCGGTGTCGCGCACCATGCGCGCGATCAGGCGCTCGACGCGGCGCTGGTACTTGACGACGAGCATCTCGAAGGCGCGCTGGTCGCCGCGCTTGACGCGTTCGACGAGCGGCGCGTCGACATCGACGTTGACGCGCTCGGGCTTGTCAGCCATCGGCGCTCGCGCCTGCGGCCGGCTGCTTTCGGTGCGGTGCGTAGACGGCGCAGCGCAGCGCGTGCCAGTGCGGCTCGAGGCCGCGGCGCTGAACCGCAAGCCACCTGGAGCGGCCGCCCGCGGTGTCGGGAACGAAACGCAACAGCAGCCACGCACCGAAATCGAGAGCGATCTGCACCTCGCCCGCCATCGCCGGACCTTTCGAACCTTGCACCAGTTGCCATTGATCCGCGTCGCGGCGCAACACGAACGGCCGCGGCCAGAGCATCGGCCACGCAGCGGCGACGGCACCAAGCATGCCAAGCGAAGCCGCCGCGGCAGCCCACGCCGGCGCAGGCGCCGGCTGCGTCCACCACCAGGCGGCGAGCACCGCCCAGACAGCCACCATCAGTGCAAGCGCACCGGCTCGCGAGACGGAGAATCGGTTGACGGCGACGTCAAGAGGAGGCGCGCGCATTTCGGCACGGATCCGGATTGCGCCGCCTGCGGCGCGGTCAGGCTCGTCGAAAGACGAGCGTGCCGTTCGTGCCGCCGAAGCCGAAGTTGTTCTTCATCGCGACGTCGATCCTCATCTCGCGTGCGGTGTTGGCGCAGTAGTCCAGGTCGCATTCGGGATCCTGGTCGAAAATGTTGATCGTCGGCGGCGAGACCTGATGGTGCACCGCAAGCGCGGTGAACACCGACTCGATGCCGCCCGCGCCGCCGAGCAGATGCCCGGTCATCGACTTCGTCGAATTGACGACCAGCTTCTTCGCATGGTCGCCGAACGCGAGCTTGATCGCGCTCGTCTCGTTCACGTCGCCAAGCGGCGTCGAGGTGCCGTGCGCGTTCAGATACTGCACCGCGTCGGCGTTGATGCCGGCGCTGCGCAACGCGGCGCGCATCGCCCGCTTCGGGCCGTCGACGTTCGGCGCCGTGACGTGGTACGCGTCGGCGCCCATGCCGAAGCCGATCAGCTCGCAGTAGATCTTCGCCCCGCGCCGGCTTGCGTGCTCGTACTCTTCGAGCACCATTGCGCCGGCGCCTTCGCCGAGGACGAAGCCGTCGCGGTCCTTGTCCCACGGGCGCGACGCCGTCTGCGGGTCGTCGTTGCGCTGCGACAGCGCGCGTGCGGCGGCGAAACCGCCGACGCCCAGCGGCGAGACGGTCGCCTCGGCGCCGCCGGCGACCATCGCATCGGCGTCGCCATCCTGGATCAACCGCGCGGCAAGGCCGATCGCGTGCAGCCCGGTCGTGCACGCGGTCGCGACCGCGAGGTTCGGCCCCTGGAAGCCGAACCGGATCGACAGGTGGCCGGAGATCATGTTGACGATCGACGCCGGCACGAAGAACGGCGAGACGCGGCGCGGCCCGCGCGCGACGAGTTCGGCGTGCGTCTCCTCGATCAGCGGCAGCCCGCCGATGCCCGAGCCGACGAGGCAGCCGATGCGCTCGGCCTGCTCTTCGTTCAGCGCGTCGCCGGTCGGCAGACCGGAATCGTTCACCGCCTGGATCGACGCCGCGAGCCCGTAATGGATGAAGGTGTCCATGTGGCGGGCGTCCTTGGCGGAGATGTAGTCCTCCAGCGGGAAGCCCTTGACCTCGCCCGCGAAACGGCAGGCAAAGGCGGAGGCGTCGAACTTCGTGATCTCGCCGATGCCCGAGCGGCCGGCGAGCAGATTGGCCCAGCTCTCGGCGACCGTGTTGCCCACCGGGCAGACGGTGCCCAGACCGGTGACGACAACGCGGCGTCGGCTCATGCGCGATTGCTCTCGAAGGCAGCCGTCAGGCCTTCTGGTGGGCGACGGCGTAGTCGATCGCGAGCTGCACGGTCGTGATCTTCTCGGCCTCCTCGTCGGGAATCTCGATCCCGAATTCGTCCTCGAGCGCCATCACCAGTTCGACGGTGTCGAGCGAATCGGCGCCCAGGTCGGCGACAAAGGCCTTTTCATTCGACACGTCGGATTCGGGGACGCCGAGCTGCTCGGCGATGATCTTCTTGACGCGTGCTTCGATATCGCTCATGTCTCCTCCGGGAGTGTTGCCTTGAACAGGCCGAGATTCTAAGGCTTGCCCCACGCCGCTCGATGCCGGCGCAGGCCCGCCTCAGTTCATGTACATGCCGCCGTTGACGTGCAGTTCGGCGCCGGTGATGTAGCCCGCGCGCGGCGAGGCAAGGAACTCGACGGCGGCGGCGACCTCGTCGGCCTGGCCGAGCCGGCCGAGCGGGATCTGCGCCAGCAGCGCCGCCTTCTGCGCCTCGGGCAGCACGTCGGTCATGTCGGTCGCGATGAAACCCGGCGCGACGCAGTTGACGGTGATGTTGCGGCTGCCGAGCTCGCGCGCCAGCGCCCGCGTCATGCCGGCGACCCCCGCCTTGGCCGCCGCGTAGTTGGCCTGGCCGGCGTTGCCGCTGGCACCGACCACCGACGTGATGTTGACGATGCGGCCCCAGCGCTGCTTCATCATCGGCCGGATCGCCGCCCGGCAGGCGCGAAACACCGCCTTCAGGTTGGTGTCGAGCACCGCATCCCAGGCGTCGTCCTTCATCCGCATCGCGAGCGTGTCGCGCGTGATGCCGGCATTGTTGACGAGCACGTGCAGCGCGCCGTCGGCGGCGACGATGGCGTCGATTGCGGCTTCGACCGCCGCGCCGTCGTTCACGTCGAGGCGGATGCCGCGGCAGCCTGCGTAGCCGGCGATCGCCTTGCCGATCGCCTCGGCGCCGGCATCGGTCGTCGCGGTGCCGACGACGACCATGCCGGCGGCGGCGAGCGTGCGCGCGATCGCCTGCCCGATGCCACGCGAGGCGCCAGTCACGAGCGCGACGTGCCGCGTTGTGTCCGGCGTCGTGCTCATGCGAGCAGCCCCCGGACCTCGACCAGCGTCTCGGGGTCGAGCACGGTCGCGGTCACCGCCTCGGCGTCGATGCGCTTGATCATCCCGGCGAGCGCCTTGCCCGGGCCGCACTCGAAGATGTGGTTGATGCCGCGGGCACGAATAGACTGCACGGTCTCGACCCAGCGCACCGGGCCGAAGGCCTGGCGGTAGAGCGCGTCGCGGATCAGTTGCGGCTCGGTCTCGACCCGCACGTCGACGTTGTTGACGACGCCGATCGACGGCGTCGCGAAGTGCGTCGACATCAAGCGCCCCTTCAGGCGCTCGGCCGCCGGCTTCATCAGGCTCGAGTGAAACGGCGCCGACACCGGCAGCTGCAGCGCGCGCTTCGCGCCGGCCGCCTTGAGGGCGGCGATCGCCTGCTCGACGCCGACCTTGCTGCCGGCGATCACGGTCTGCTTCGGGTCGTTGAAGTTGACTGCCTCGACGACCTCGCCGCTCGAGATCGCGACCGCCTCGCAGCCTTCGCGCACCGCCTGCGCGTCGAGGCCGAGGATCGCCGCCATCGCGCCTTCGCCGACCGGCACCGCATCCTGCATCGCCTGGGCCCGCAGGCGCACCAGCGGCAGCGCGTCGGCGAGCGTCAGCGCACCGGCGGCGACGAGCGCGGTGTATTCACCGAGCGAGTGCCCGGCAACGACCGCCGGCACCAGGCCCGTCTCGGCCAGCCAGGCGCGATAACAGGCGATGCCCGCCGTCAGCATCACCGGCTGGGTATTCGTCGTCAGGTCGAGCTTTTCCTTCGGGCCGTCGTGGATCAGCGCGCCGACGTCTTCGTCGAGCGCGGCGGAAGCTTCCTCGAGCGTCTGGCGCACGGCAGCGTGGCCGCCCCAGGCATCGAGCATGCCGACCGACTGCGAGCCCTGGCCGGGGAAGACGAATGCGAAAGGGGTCATGGCTGGATCCTGTCGTTCGATTTGAGGAAGGGATTCGTTCACCGCCTGCTCCGCGGGCGCCGGCCCGCGGGCAGCGATCAGTAGTCGAGCAGCACCGCGCCCCAGGTGAAGCCGCCGCCGACGCCTTCGAGCAGCAGCGTGTCGCCGCGTGCGATGCGCCGGCTTCGAACGCCGTGATCGAGGGCGAGCGGAATCGACGCCGCGGATGTGTTGCCCTGCTCGTCGACCGTCACGATCAGCCTATCCATGTGCAGCTTGAGCTTGCGCGCCGTGCCTCGCATGATGCGCAGATTGGCCTGGTGAGGAATCAGCCAGTCGATGTCGGTCTCGCTGCGGCCCGCCTTCGCGAGCACCGCGAGCGCGACGTCGGCGAGCACGCCGACCGCGAGCTTGAAGACCGCCTGCCCGTCCATCTTCAGCAGCGGGTCGCCGCTGACGCGGCCGCCGGCGAGCGTCCCGGGCACGCACAGGATGCCGACATGCCGGCCGTCGGCGTGCAGTTCGCTCGAAAGCAGGCCGGGCGCGTCGCTCGCTTCGAGCACGACCGCTCCGGCGCCGTCGCCGAAAAGCACGCAGGTCGTACGGTCCGAAAAATCGAGGATGCGCGAGAAGATCTCGGCGCCGACGACGAGCGCGCGCCGCGCAGCGCCGGTGCGGATCATCGCGTCGGCGACGGTCAGCGCATAGATGAACCCGGAGCAGACGGCCTGCACGTCGAACGCCGCGCCGCCGTGCGTGATGCCGAGCTTGGCCTGCAGGATGCACGCCGTCGACGGAAAGACCATGTCCGGCGTCGAGGTTGCGACGATGATCAGGTCGACATCCTCGGGCCGGCAAGAAGCGGCCTCCAGCGCATGGCGCGCCGCGATCAGCGCGAGGTCGCTGCAGGCCACGCCGTCGTCGGCGAAGTGGCGCGCACGGATGCCGGTGCGCTCGACGATCCATTCATCCGACGTCTCGATGCCGCGCGCCGCGAGCTGACGCGCGAGTTCGCCGTTCGTCACGCGGCGCGGCGGCAGATGGCTGCCGGTGCCTGCGATGCGCGTGTAGCGGGGTGGCGAAGCGGAAGTCATGCGACGAGCGTCAGGTCGGGGTTCGGCGGCGGCGGCTCGCCCGCCTCGGCCAGCGCCTGCAGCGTGTCGTGGATGCGATCGTGCACGCGCGCCAGCAGGCCGTTTCGCGCCGCATCATAAGCCCGGTCGAGCGCGTGCTCGAAGGCGAACGCGTCGGCCGAACCGTGGCTCTTGAAGACGAGGCCGCGCAGCCCGAGCAGCGCCGCGCCGTTGTAGCGGCGCGGGTCGACGCGCGCCTTGAAGTGTTTCAGCACCGGCAGCGCGACGAGCGCGGCGAGCTTGGACGCGAGCGTGCGCGTGAACTCCTGGCGGATGAACTCGGTCATCATCGTCGCCAGCCCCTCGGACGCCTTGAGCACGGCGTTGCCGACGAAGCCGTCGCAGACGACGATGTCGGTCGTGCCCTTGAAGATGTCGTTGCCCTCGACGTTGCCGTGGAAGTTCAGCATCCCGCGGTCGGCGGCGCGGCGCAGCAGCTCGGCGGCCTGCTTGATCGTCTCGCTGCCCTTTATTGCTTCCTCGCCGATGTTGAGCAGGCCGACGCTCGGCTCGTCCCTGGCGTCGATCGCGGCGGCGAGCGCGCTGCCCATGACCGCGAACTGCAGCAGGTGCTCGGCGCTGCAATCTACGTTCGCTCCGAGGTCGAGCACGGTCGTGAAGGCGTCGCGCTGATTCGGCAGCGCATAGGCGATCGCCGGGCGGTCGATTCCTTCGATCGTCTTGAGCAGGTAGCGCGCGAGCGCCATCAGCGCGCCGGTGTTGCCGGCCGAGACGCAGGCGTCAGCCGCCGCGGCGCCCGATTCGCCGGGCCTGAGCAGGCCGATCGCGACCCGCATCGACGAGTCCTTCTTGCGCCGCAAGGCGACCTCGATCGGGTCGTCCATCTGCACCACCTCGGTCGCATCGACCAGCGTGCAGCGCGGCCAATTCGCGGCGGCCGCGATCTCGGCGGCGCGACCGACAAGCAGCAACTCGGCCTGCTCGTGCCTGGCGAGGAAGGCGCGGCAGGCCGGAAGGGTGACGCTCGGGCCATGGTCGCCGCCCATGCAATCGACGGCGATGCGCACCGGCGTCCGCGTATCGGTCGGGGCTGTCGTCATGACCGCCGTCGGTGACAGTGTGGGCCCTCTTCGATCCGAAGCGGCGCGGCGCGGGCCGGTTCACCCCGGCACGCACCGCCCGGCACGCTCAGGCGTCGGCCTTGGTCTTCAGGACCTTGCGGCCGCGATAGAAGCCCGTCGGGCTGATGTGGTGGCGGCGGTGCGTCTCGCCGGTCGTCGGCTCGATCGCCATGCCCGGCGTCGCGAGCGCGTTGTGCGAGCGATGCATGCCGCGCTTGGACGGCGACTTCTTGTTCTGCTGAACGGCCATGAGGTTCTCCTGTGGTCGATCGCCGCATGGCGCGCCGGCCGACCGGGAAGCGCCGCCGGGCGCTTCGACTATGCTGAATCGAATGTCGTCGCGGATCCGGGGCGGGCGCCGCCGGGGTGATCTCCGCGCGAAGAGCCGCGAATTCTAGCATCCGGAGGCGCGACTGCGGCTCAGTGCGGCAAGCGCTTGAGGGCGGCGAGCGCGGCAAACGGGCTCTCGGCCGGGTCCGGGTCGCCATGCGCGCCCGTACCGCCGATCGGCGTTGCCAGCGGTTCGGGGCAGACCTCGTGGCGCGGGACGAGCGGCAGGGCGAGCAACAGTTCGTCCTCGGCGAGTTCGTGCAAGTCGAGCGCGCGGCTGCTCGCGAGCACGTCTTCCTCGCTCTCGGCGTCGAGCGCGGCGGCCTGCTCTTCGCCGGCGACGAAGTGGAACCAGCGGTCGACGCAGAGTTCGACGGCGACTGCCGACAGGCAACGCTGGCACGTCAGATCGACCCGCGCGTCGAGCGTGAGCCGCAGCCAGGCGTGCGCAGCCTGTCCTGCCTGCCGGCGCTGCTCGCCGCGGGCGGACCAGCGAACGCGCTCGGGCGTGTCCGCGCCCGGCGCGACATGGCAGGCATCGCCAAGCCGCGTCATCGAGCCGAGCGGCCATTCGCCTTCGAGCGCGCCGCCGTCGGCGGCAAAGCGCTCGACGTCAAGCCGGCGCGGGTCGTGCTCACGCGATCTCATCGGCACAGTGTAGTGGCGCCCGCACGGCGACAATCCGCGCATGCCGCAACGCCCGAAACTCATCCTCGCGTCGACCTCGCGCTACCGACGCGAGCTTCTCGCGCGATTGCGCCTGCCGTTCTCGGTGCAAGCGCCCGAGGTCGACGAGTCGGCGCGGCCCGGCGAGTCGCCGGCCGAACTGGCAAGCCGCCTCGCGCTCGCGAAGGCGCTCGCCGTCGCCCGGGCGCAGCCTGCCGCCGTCGTCATCGGGTCGGATCAGGTCGCCGATCTCGACGGCGAGGCGATCGGCAAGCCAGGCACGCACGAGCGTGCGCAGGCGCAGTTGCGGGCGATGAGCGGCAGGACGCTCGTCTTTCGCACCGCGGTGGCCGTCGTCTGCATCGAGCGCGGCTACGAGGCGCAGACGATCGTGCCGGTGACGGTGCGGGTGCGAACCCTCGCCGACGCCGAGATCGAGCACTATCTGCGCGCCGAAACGCCGTACGACTGCGCCGGCAGCGCGAAGGTCGAGACGCTCGGCATCGCGCTGCTCGACGCCGTCGAATCGGACGACCCGACGGCGCTCGTCGGCCTGCCGCTGATTCGCACTTGCGAGATGCTGCGCGCCGCGGGCATCGACCCGCTCGCGCCGTGAGCGAGACCGCCGCCACCGCTCGCGGGCGGCTCTGGCTGGTGCCGACGCCGCTCGACTTCGGCGTCGCCGGCGAGCGCGCCGACCTGCAGGACGTGCTTGCGCTGGGGGTGATACGCCGCGCCGCAGCGCTGACCCACTGGATCGCCGAGAACGCGAAGACGGCGCGCGCGTTCCTGAAGCGGGTCGACGCCGTAGTGCCGCTCGCGCTGCCGCTGCAGTCGCTCTCGATCGTCGAACTGCCGCGGCCGGCCAAGGGCACACGCGCCACTGCCGCGCCGGGTCTGGACGCGCTGCTCGCGCCGGCTCTCGCCGGGAATGACATCGGCCTCGTGTCGGAAGCCGGGCTCGCGGCGGTCGCCGACCCCGGCGCCGCCGTCGTGCAGGCGGCGCATCGGCTCGGCATCGAAGTCGTGTCGCTGCCCGGCGCGAGTTCGCTGCTGCTCGCGCTCGCGGCGAGCGGCTTGAACGGCCAGAGCTTCGCGTTCGTCGGCTATCTGCCGATCGACGATGCCGCCCGTGCGGCGCGCATCCGCGAGCTCGAGGCACTGTCGCGCCGCGCCGCGCAATCGCAGTTGATGATCGAGACGCCGTACCGCAACACGGCGCTTCTCACGTCACTGCTCGCCCACCTGCAGCCTTCGACACGGCTTGCGGTGAGTTGCGGCGTCACCTTGTCCGATGGCTGGAATCGCAGCGCGAGCGTCGCGGCGTGGCGGGCAAGCCCGTCGGCCCTGCCCGCCGACGTGCCGGCGGTCTTCGCGTTGCAGGCGGGCTGAAGAGCCTGAGAAGGCGGGGCCTACTCCGCCGGCTTGCCGGAAAACAGCGCGGCGACGCGCCGCTTGGGCTTGATGTTGGGCGAAAGCCCGCGAATGACGGGCGCGCCGGCAGGCTTCTCCCACGCCGGCTTTTCGGTCGTGGCGCTCGGCTCGTACGGCTGGTCGAAGAACGGGTCGCTCGACACGGCGGCCGGGCGCGGGATCGGCGCCGATCGCCAGCCGCCGCGGCGCGCTTCGCCGCGCTCGCCATCGTCGTCGGGCCGGCGGCGCGGGCGGTCGAAGCGCGGCGGGCGCTCGTCGTCGAGTTCGAGCGGCTCGATGTCGATCCGCTTCTTGATCAGCTTCTCGATGTCGGCGACGAGGCGACTGTCGTCGCGCGAGACGAGCGTGATGGCGAGGCCCGACGCGCCGGCGCGGCCGGTGCGGCCGATGCGGTGCACATAATCCTCGGCGTTGAACGGCACGTCGAAGTTGAAGACGGCCGGCAGGTCGGCGATGTCGAGCCCGCGCGCGGCGACGTCGGTCGCGACCATGACGTCGACCGCGCCGCTCTTGAACGCGTCGAGCGCCTTGAGCCGCTCGTCCTGCGACTTGTCGCCGTGCATCGCGGTCGCCTTCAGGCCGTCGCGCTCGAGCGCCCTCGCCAGCCGCGCACAGCCGAGCTTGGAGTTGACGAAGACGAGCGCCTGCTTGATGTCGCGCTGCTTCAGCAGACCGCACAAAGCGCGCCGTTTGTCGTCCGGTGCGACGCTGTAGAAGCACTGTTCGACGTTCGTCGCCGTCGCGTTCGGCCGCGCGACCTCGACCATCACCGGGTCTTGCAGGTAGCTCTGCGCGAGCTTCTTGATTTCCGGCGAGAAGGTGGCCGAGAAAAGCAGCGTCTGGCGTTCCTTCGGCAGGAACGATAGGATGCGTTGCAGGTCGGGCAGGAAGCCGATGTCGAGCATGCGGTCGGCCTCGTCGAGGACGACGTACTCGACCTGGTTCAGGACGCAATTCTTCGCCTCGATGTGGTCGAGCAACCGGCCGGGCGTTGCGATCAGCACCTCGACGCCCTGCTTCAGGACTGCCGTCTGCGGCTTCATGTCGATGCCGCCGAAGACGACCGTGACGCGCAGGGCCGAATGCTGAGCGTAGGACTTGATGTTGGCCGCGACCTGGTCGGCGAGTTCGCGCGTCGGTGCGAGCACCAGCGCGCGCACCGGATGGCGCGCCGGCGACGCGCTGCTGTTCTCGTGGCGCAGCATCTTGTGCAGCAGCGGCAGCGAGAACGCGGCCGTCTTGCCGGTGCCGGTCTGCGCCGCACCCATCACGTCGCGGCCGGCGAGGACAAGCGGGATCGCCTTCGCCTGGATCGGCGTCATCTGGGTGTAGCCCTGGTCGGCCACCGCCTGTTCGAGCTTGGGTGCAAGCCCCAGGGCGGAAAACTCCAGCGGCCCGGTCGGGGCAGACTCGTTGCCCTGCGCCTTCGGGCTGACAACGTCGGGATCGGCAAAAGCGGTTTCACTCATATGTGCGAATTATCGCGCCGGACTTGTGTGCAGTGCAGCAATCGACCTTGCAATTGGAGCAGCGCCACTAGAATCCGCTACTCCGATGCCGCGCGAAGGCGGCTTGAAGCAAGCTCCGCGCCAGGATCTTCCCGCGTGAACGAAAGGGTCTTGCGCGCTAGGCCGAAGGCAACCCGAATGATTCTCGTGACAGGCGGCGCCGGCTTCATCGGCGCCAATTTCGTCCTCGACTGGCTCACCGGCAGCGACGAGCCGGTGCTCAACCTCGACGCGCTGACCTACGCCGGCAACCGCGAAAGCCTCGCATCGCTCGAAGGCGACGCGCGGCACGTCTTCGTCCACGGCGACATCGCCGACCGCGGCCTGCTCGATGCCCTGTTCGCGACACACGCGCCGCGCGCCGTCGTCCACTTCGCCGCCGAAAGCCACGTCGATCGCAGCATCCACGGCCCGGGCGCGTTCATCAAGACCAACATCGAAGGCAGCTACACGCTTCTCGAGGCGGCGCGCGCGCATTGGTCGGCGCTGCCGGCTGATGCGAAGTCCGGCTTCAGATTCCTCCACGTCTCGACCGACGAGGTCTATGGATCGCTCGCCGCGGGCGATGCGGCCTTCACCGAGGAACACGCCTACGAGCCCAACAGTCCATATTCGGCGAGCAAGGCGGCGAGCGACCATCTGGTGCGCGCCTGGCACCACACCTACGGCCTGCCGGTCGTGACGACCAACTGCTCGAACAACTACGGGCCCTACCAGTTCCCCGAGAAGCTGATCCCGCTCATGATCGTCAATGCGCTGGCCGGCAAGCCGCTGCCGGTCTATGGCGACGGGCAGCAGGTGCGCGACTGGCTCTACGTGACGGACCATTGCGCCGCGATTCGCGAAGTCCTCGCCCGCGGCCGCGTCGGCGAAACCTACAACATCGGCGGCTGGAACGAGAAGCCGAATATCGAGATCGTGCGCACCGTCTGCGCGCTGCTCGACGAACTGCGGCCCGACCCCGCAGGCCGCCACGAGCGGCTGATCACGCACGTGACTGACCGCCCCGGGCACGACCGGCGCTATGCGATCGACGCCCGCAAGATCGAGCGCGAACTCGGCTGGCGGCCGGCGGAGACGTTCGAGTCCGGCATCCGCAAGACGGTGCAGTGGGTGCTCGACCATCCGCGCTGGATCGCCAACGTGCAAAGCGGCGCCTATCGCGACTGGGTCGCGACGAATTACGCGAGCCGCACGACCCGCTGATGAAGATCCTGCTGCTCGGCAAGAACGGCCAGGTCGGCTGGGAGTTGCAGCGCTCGCTCGCGCCGCTCGGCGACATGGTCGCGCTCGACTTCGACAGCCCCGGTGAACTCACGGCCGACTTCACGCAGCCCGAGAAATTGGCGGCGACCGTTCGACGCGTCGCGCCGCAGTGGATCGTGAACGCCGCCGCCCACACCGCGGTCGACAAGGCCGAGAGCGAACCGGAACTCGCGCGCACGATCAACGCGCTGGCGCCCGGCGTCATCGCGCGCGAGGCGGCGGCGCTCGGCGCCTGGCTCGTGCACTACAGCACCGACTATGTGTTCGACGGCAGCGGAACGAGGCCGTGGATCGAGGACTCGCCCACCGGGCCGCTCAACGTCTACGGCCAAACCAAGCTCGAAGGCGAAGCGGCGATCCGGGCATCGGGCTGCCGCCACCTGATCCTGCGCACGAGCTGGGTCTACGCCGCGCGCGGCGCCAACTTCGCGCGCACGATGCTGCGGCTCGCCGCCGAACGCGAAGCGCTGGACGTGATCGACGACCAGGTCGGCGCGCCGACCGGCGCCGAGCTGCTCGCCGACATCACGGCGCACGCGGTACGCAGTCTTCAGGCGCGGCCCGAACTCGGCGGCACGTACCACGCCGTCGCCGGCGGCGAGACGAGCTGGTGCGGCTACGCAAGGCATGTGATCGGCCTTGCTCGCAATGCCGGCCAAGCGCTGAAGGCAACGCCGCATACCGTGCGCGCAGTGCCGACGAGCGCATTCCCGACCCCCGCCCGCCGACCCGGCAACTCGCGCCTCGACACGTCGAAACTGCGCGCCGCCTTCGATCTGACACTGCCGGCGTGGCAGGTTGGCGTCGATCGGATGCTGACCGAAGTGCTGGGCCGCTGACTCCCTGCGTTCACCCCCATCCTCCATGCCGAACCACCCCGAACCGAACCCGACAACGCGCAAAGGCATCATCCTCGCCGGCGGCTCCGGAACGCGGCTGCACCCGGCGACGCTCGCACTGAGCAAGCAGCTGCTGCCGGTGTACGACAAGCCGATGGTGTACTACCCTCTGTCGACGCTGATGCTCGCCGGCATCCGCGACATCCTGCTCATCAGCACGCCGCAGGACCTGCCGCGCTTCGAGGCGCTGCTCGGCGACGGCGCGCAGTGGGGCCTGAACATCGGCTACTGCGTGCAGCCCAGCCCCGACGGCCTCGCGCAGGCGTTCATCCTCGGGCGCGGCTTCGTCGGCGGGAAGCCGAGCGCGCTCGTGCTCGGCGACAACATCTTCCACGGCCACGACCTGCAGCCGCTGCTGCGGCGCGCGGCTGCGCGCGAAAGCGGCGCGAGCGTCTTCGCCTATCACGTCACCGACCCTGAACGCTACGGCGTCGTCTCGTTCGACGCCGAGCAGCGCGCGCAAAGCATCGAGGAGAAACCGAAGGCGCCGAAGAGCAACTACGCCGTCACCGGCCTGTACTTCTACGACGCGCAGGTCTGCGACATCGCGGCCACGATCCGGCCGAGCGCGCGCGGCGAACTCGAGATCACCGACGTCAACGCGGCGTATCTGCGCCAGGGCGAATTGTCGGTCGAACTCATGGGCCGCGGCTTTGCCTGGCTCGACACCGGCACCCACGACAGCCTGCTCGACGCGAGCCAGTTCATCGCGACGCTCGAGCGGCGCCAGGGCCTGAAGGTCGCGTGCCCGGAAGAGATCGCCTGGCGCAACGGCTGGATCGATTCGGCGCAACTCGAGGCACTCGCGCAGCCGATGCTGAAGAACGGCTACGGCCAGTACCTGGCGCGCTTGCTGCGCGAGGCAGCGGCGCGATGAAGCTCGTGCCGACCGCATTGCCCGGCGTCGTGATCGTCGAGCCGCAGGTCTTCGCCGACGATCGGGGTTGGTTCACGGAGAGCTTCAACGAGGCAGGCTTCCATGCCGCGCTCGCCGCACTCGGCCTGCCCAGGCCTCGCGCATTCGTGCAGGATAATCACTCGTGTTCTCGGCGCCACGTGCTGCGCGGGCTGCATTTCCAGCGCGCGCCGCGCGCCCAGGGCAAGCTGGTGCGCGTGGTGCGGGGCGCGGCATTCGACGTCGCGGTCAATATCCGACGCGATTCGCCGAGTTTCGGCCGCTGGGTCGGTGAAGAGTTGAGTGCCGCCAACAAGCGCCAGATGTGGGTCCCGGAGGGATTCGCGCACGGCTTCGTCGCGCTCGAAGACGAGACGCACTTTCTCTACAAGACAACCGACTACTACGACCGGGCGAGCGAAGGCGCGATCCTGTGGTCCGACCCGGATCTGGCGATCGACTGGCCCGGGGACGCAAGCCACTTCATCGTCAGCGAGAAGGATGCGCTGGCGCCGAGGCTTCGCGACGCCGCCGACTGAACCAACATTCCCCATCCCTTCATCCAATTTCCCAGCAAGAAGATGTCTCAATCCAAACCCGTCGTCGCCGTTCTCGGCCTGGGCTATGTCGGCCTGCCACTCGTGGTCGAATTCGGCCGTCACACCCGCACCATCGGCTTCGATATCGTCGCCGACAAGGTGTCGCAGTGCCGAGCGGGAACCGACCCGTCGCGCGAGATTCCCGACGCGGAGATGGCGCTCGCGGTGCACGCCGAGTACACGAGCGACCCGTTCGCACTGCGCGAGGCCGATTTCATCCTCGTCGCCGTGCCGACGCCGGTCGACATCGCGCACAAGCCCGACTTCGGCCCGCTGATCGGTGCGAGCCGCGCGATCGCACCGCACCTCAAGCCCGGCGCGACGGTGATCTTCGAGTCCACCGTCTATCCGGGCGCGACCGAGGAAGTCTGCATCCCGGTGCTCGAGCGCGAGTCGGGCAAGCACTGGAAGCGCGACTTCTTCGTCGGCTACAGCCCCGAGCGGATCAACCCCGGCGATCGTGAACACCGACTCACGACCGTCATCAAGGTCGTCGCCGGCGACACGCCCGAGACGCTCGACAAGGTGTCCGCACTCTACGAGATGGTCGTCGGACCCGGCGTGCACCGCTGCAGCAGCATCAAGGCGGCCGAGGCCTGCAAGGTGATCGAGAATACGCAGCGCGATCTCAACATCGCGCTGATGAACGAGCTTGCGATCATCTTCGACAAGATCGGCATCGACACCAACGAGGTGATCGACGCGGCCGGCACGAAGTGGAACTTTCTCAAGTTCCGTCCCGGCCTGGTCGGCGGGCATTGCATCGGCGTCGACCCCTACTATCTGACCCACAAGGCCGAGACGCTCGGCTACCACCCGCAGGTGATCCTAGCCGGGCGGCGCATCAACGACGGCATGGGCAAGTACATCGCGGAACAGACGGTCAAGCAGATGATCGCGTCCGGAAGCACGATCCGTGGCGCCAAGGTCAACGTGCTGGGCCTGACTTTCAAGGAAGACTGCGCCGACCTGCGCAACAGCAAGGTGGTCGACATCATCAACGAGTTGAAGACCTACGGCGTGCAGGTCGCGGTCCACGACCCGGAAGCCGATCCCCACGAGGCGCAGCAGGAATACGGCGTCACGCTGGTGCCTTGGGACGCGCTGCCGCGGGCCGACGCGATCATCGCCGCGGTGGCACACAAAGGCTTCAGAGCGCTGACAAGCGAAGCACTCACCGAGAAACTCGTTGCAGGCGGCTCGTTCGTCGACGTGAAGGCCGCCTTCGACGAGGCGCGGTTGCGAGCCGTCGGAGCGCGCGTCTGGCGCCTGTGAGTGATGGCCGCATATGCAGTGCTGCGCGCGTCGCAAGTCCGGCCGCCTGAGTCTGCACCGTGCGCATTTGTTCGCGACCCGCGAGACCGGACCGTGAGCGGCGGCCATCACCTGTGATCCACTTGCGCCATCCGGTCCTGATCTGACTCAGCGGCGATTTCCCCTTTGCCCATGCCCAAACCCTGCATCCATCTCGTCGCCGGCGCGCGGCCCAATTTCATGAAGATCGCACCGATCGTGCGCGCGCTGCGCGCCGACGGGCGGCTCGACTGGCGCATCGTTCACACCGGGCAGCACTACGACCGCGACATGAACGACGTCTTCTTCGACGAACTGGGCATTCCGGCGCCCGATGTCCGCCTCGGCTGCGGCGGCGGCTCGCACGCGGAGCAGACCGGCCGGATCATGCAGGCCTACGAAGCCCTGTGCGCGACGGACCGACCCGACGCCGCCGTCGTCGTCGGCGACGTGAATTCGACTCTCGCCTGTTCGATCGTCGCCAAGAAGGCGTGCATTCCGGTCGCCCACGTCGAGGCCGGGCTGCGCAGCGGCGATATGGGCATGCCCGAAGAGATCAACCGGCTCGTGACCGACTCGATCACGGACTGGTTCTTCGTCACCGAGCCGAGCGGCATGCAGCACCTGCGGCGCGAGGGCAAGGACATGGCGCAGGTATTCGACGTCGGCCACGTGATGGTCGACAACGTGCTCTACCAGGCCGCCAAGCTCGCCGGCAGCGATACGTGCGCGCTGCCGGGGACGGACTTCAAGCAGCGTCATGCGCGCTACGGTGTCGTCACCTTGCATCGGCCTTCGAACGTCGACAGCGCCGAGGCACTCGAGCGTGTGTCGCAGGCCTTGCGCACCGTCTCCGAGGAACTGCCGCTCGTCTTTCCGGTTCATCCGCGCACGCGCAACAACCTCGAGAGGCATGGCATCTCGATGGGGCCGAGCGTCGAACTCATGGCGCCGCTGCCCTACATGGCGTTCCTGAACCTGTGGAAGGACGCCACCGTCGTGCTCACCGACAGCGGCGGCTTGCAGGAAGAGACGACAGCCCTCGGCGTGCCTTGCGTCACGCTGCGAGAGAACACCGAACGCCCGGTGACGGTGGACGAAGGCAGCAATGTGCTGGCCGGCACGCAGCCCGAGGCGGTCATCGCCGCCGCCCGCGCGGCGATTCGAGGCGAGGCCAAGCGCGGGCGGCGCCCTGCCCTCTGGGACGGCAGGGCCTCCGAGCGCATCGTGGAAATTCTCGCCGGCAAACTCGTGCTCGGGGCAGGCTCCGATCGCGCCATCGCACGTTGATGCGGCGAGGCTCGGAGCGTTACCGCTTCGAGACCATCCAGCCCGGCACCTTGAAACGGATGATCCTGCCGTACAGGACGACGTAGGCCGTCGCGAAGAGCACGATGCACAGGCCGAGCAGGCGCGAATCGTCCCAGAACAGCACGGCGGGGACGACCGCGAACATGCTCAAGAGCCACAAGTAGGGCGCGGTGCGCGAGTTGCGCTTCATCAAGGCCGCCGCGTCCTGGCGGCCGATCGCCCAGCGCAGCATGCGGCGATAGACGAGACTGTGCAGGTGAAGGCCATCGGGCATGCCAACCGATCGGCCCCGGATCACCTTGCGCCGGTACATAGAAAAAACCGTCTCGAAGACCGGATAGATGCACGCCAGCAGCGGGAACAGCGGCGACACCTGCTGGTTGCGCACCAGCAACAGCAGCGCGACTTCGGCCAGCATGAACCCGATGAAATACGCACCGCCGTCACCAAGAAAGATCAGCCCGGCCGGGTAGTTCCAGATGAAGAAGCCGAGCACCGCACCCGCACCAGCCAAGGCAAGCGAGAAGACGACGCCATCGCCAACTTGGAACGCCACGTACGCAAGTGCGAGAAAGATCATCTCTGCGCACATCGAAGCCAGCCCGTTGAACCCGTCGATGATGTTGATCGCGTTCGAGACGCCCGCGACCGCAAGTACCGCCAGCGCGACCGCGCCGGTCGCCGTCGACGCGATCAGGTCCAGTCCCCAGATGTCGGTGCGGTCGATGACGGTGCCGAGCATGACTGCCGCGAGCAGCGCAGAGATCGCCGCCGCGCCGAGTCGGCTGACCGGCGAAACGCGCTTCGTGAGATCCTCAAGCAGGCCGATCGCGAACACCGGCAGCCCGCAAGCCAGCAGAAGCGCCAGTTCGCGCGCTAGCAGAGCCTCGCGCCAAGTGCTGATCAACGCAAGTCCGGCCAGCGCGCCAAATACCGCAATGCCGCCGACACGCGCCACCGCAGTCACATGAAACTTTTGCGGCCCGCTGCGATCATGGTCCTTGGTCGCCCAGCCACGCGTTCTGAGCAGCCGTACCATGACCAGTGTCAGCGTCGCCGACATCGCGAAGGCAGCCAAGAATACGACCATTGGTAGATGTTGGCCCCTATCGAGCCAGAAGGTTCAAGTCGAAGCCAACACCCCCGTTCAAACCGTGCATGCGGATTTCCCGCACACGGCTTACCAGTGGTCTGTCGGCACGCAGCATTACGCGAACTCCCGTTGCCAGGAGTTGTGCTTTCCGGGATAGCGGATCGTTCCACGCAGACGGTGCAGTCCAAGGCTTTCGAAGTAGGCGCGATCCCAGCGCTGGACCTGCCCCGCTCGCAGGTTGCGACCGTGGCGCTTGATGCGCAGGCTCTTCAGCCGCTTGACCACGTAGGCGTCCACATCGATGAAGTGATCGGCCGCATTGCCCGTCTGGAAGTACTGTCCCCAGCCGCGCAGCACCGGGTTGAGCTGGGCGATGACGCCTCGCACATCCTGATGGCACCGCCCTCTGGGAGTCAGCTCCCGTACGCGCTCTCGCACCCGGTTCATCGCCTTGCGGCTTGGCCAGCGCTGCAGGTAGTAGCGCCGCAGGCCCTTTTGCTGCCACAGCCGACCGCTCATGCGCTTGTGCAGGTGGCAACCCAGAAAGTCAAAGCCTTCCAGGCCGCCCGTCAGCTCCACGCGTCGCGTCTTGTGTGGGTGCAGCTTCAGCCCCAGTTTGGCCAGCACATGTTCAATGCGGCCTTGGCTTTCTTCGCAGCCTTGCGCCGTGCGGCACATCACCACGAAGTCGTCCGCATACCGCACCAGCTC
>JBDHSE010000150.1:0-7107 GCA_039807955.1 Ideonella sp.
CCGCATCGCCCTCACCCCAACCCTCTCCCACAAGTGGGAGAGGGAGCATATCCAATCCATTGAACGCGGTTTGGTGTCAGGTTCCCGCGGCGAGCCCGGTCTCGCGCTCGAGTTGCGCCGCGACCCCGGGCTCGAACTGTTTCAGGTGACCGATGATCCGGCGCGCCTCGTCCGATTCGGCGCGCCCGGCGTGCACCCGCGCAAGCTGCGCCCAGCCGTGCGGGCTCATCGGCTGCAGTTCGGTGTTGCGGCGCAGCGCGGCAATCGCCTCGTCGCCGCGGCCGAGGCGGATCAGCGCGAGCGCAAGGCCGTACCAGGCGCGGTCGAGTTTCGCGTCGAGCGCGACGGCGCGTGCGAAAGCCGGCTCGGCCTCTTGCGGCCGGTCGGCGGCGTCGAGCAGAAAGCCGAGGTTGAACCAGTCGGCGGCGCTGCGTCCAGGATGAAGCGCCGTCAGCGTCCGCAGATCGGCGATCGCGCCTTCGCACTGCCCGAGTTCGGCGCGCAGATGAGCGCGGCTTGCGAGCGCATGGGCATCGCCGGGTGCCAGCGCGAGGATCCGGCTGAACGCTTCGTGCGCCGCGCGCCGCCGGCCGAACATCAACAGCACGAAAGCGCGCAGCGCGAGCCAGCGGCAGGCAAAGCGGGTCGAGCTCAGGCGCACAGGTTCACTCCGCCGACGAGGCACAGCCTGATGCGCTCGATCGTCAGCCAGACGAGCGCGACGGCGAGCAGCACGAAGGTCGCGAGCGGCGCGTGGCGATCGACGACGGCGCGCGGCGCGAGCAGCCGCACGAGCTTGACGAACGGCGACGCGATCACCTCGAAGAGCCGGTAGACCACGTTGCGGTCGCGCCCGGCGCCGGCCAGCCACCCGAGCACGAACTGCCCGGCGAGCGCGAGCAGCGCGATCCAGACGACCAGATGTGCGGCGTTGACGAGTTCCAGCATGGGCCGAACTCTATAGCGAACGCGTCGCTGCGTTCGCGCGCGAGTGTCGGTCGTGCAACGCATGTCAAAATCGCGCCCTTCGTTCGACGCAAGAGCACACCATGGATATCGAGCACATCAACGCGATCGGCAACGCACTCGCCGGCCTGACCGAGCGCACGCAAGCCCTTCGGGGGTATCTTTGACTACGACCGCAAAGCCCTGCGCCTGAACGAGGTCAACGCGGCGCTCGAGAACCCGACCGTCTGGAACGAGCCCAAGCGCGCCCAGGAGCTCGGGCGCGAGAAGAAGCTGCTCGACGGCGTGGTGGCTACGATCGACCACCTGAGCGGCAACCTCGCCGACAACACCGAGCTGTACGAGATGGCGAAGGCCGACGGCGACGCCGCGAGCCTCGCCGCGATCGAGGCCGACGCCGCCAAGCTCGAGGCGCAGGTCGCCGAGCTCGAGTTCCGCCGCATGTTCAACAACCCGGCCGACCCGAGCAACTGCTTCATGGACATCCAGGCCGGCGCCGGCGGCACCGAGGCCTGCGACTGGGCGCAGATGCTGCTGCGTCAGTACCTGCGCTACTGCGAACGCAAGGGCTTCAAGACCGAAGTCCTCGAGGAAAGCGAGGGCGACGTCGCCGGCATCCGCAGCGCGTCGATCAAGATCGAGGGCGAGTACGCGTTCGGCCTGCTGCGCACCGAGACCGGCGTGCACCGCCTGGTGCGCAAGAGCCCGTTCGATTCGTCGGGCGGGCGGCACACGTCGTTCGCGTCGGTCTTCGTCTACCCCGAGATCGACGAGTCGATCGAGATCGAGATCAACCCGGCCGACGTGCGCACCGACACCTACCGCGCCAGCGGCGCCGGCGGCCAGCACATCAACAAGACCGACTCGGCGGTGCGGCTGACGCACCTCCCGACCGGCATCGTCGTGCAGTGCCAGAACGACCGCAGCCAGCACCGCAACCGCGACGAGGCGTGGCAGATGCTGCGCTCGCGGCTGTACGAGCACGAGCTGCGCAAGCAGCAGGAGCAGCAGCAGAGGCTCGAGGACAGCAAGACCGACGTCGGCTGGGGCCACCAGATCCGCTCGTACGTGCTCGACAACAGCCGCATCAAGGACCTGCGCACCGGCTTCGAGGTCTCGGCGACGCAGAAGGTGCTCGACGGCGACCTCGACGGCTTCATCGAGGCCAGCCTCAAGCAAGGCGTTTGAGAACCGAAGGAGACGACGTTCAGACATGGATGAAGGCACGCCCCACCTGATCCGGCGCGACGCGTACCGCGCGCCGGCGTACTGGATCCGCGAGGTCGAGCTGAGCTTCGACCTCGACCCGGCGAAGACGATCGTTGCGAGCCGCATGCGCGTCGAGCGCAACGCCGAACTTGCCGCCGAACCGCTGCGCCTGCACGGCGAGGAGCTGAACCTGCTGCGGGTGCAGGCCGACGGCCAGAGCGTCTCGTTTCGCAACGAGGACGGCATGCTCGTCATCGACGCGCCGGCCGCCGACGCCTTCACGCTCGAGATCCGCAACACCTGCGCGCCGGAGCGCAACAGCGCGCTCTCGGGCCTCTACACCTCGGGCGGCGGGCTCTTCACGCAGTGCGAGGCCGAGGGCTTTCGGCGCATCACCTACTTCCTCGACCGCCCCGACGTGATGTGCGTCTACACCGTCACGCTGCGCGCCGACCGCGCCGCGTACCCGGTGCTGCTGTGCAACGGCAACCTCGTCGCGCACGGCGAGCTCGAAGGCGGCCGCCATTTCGCGACCTGGCACGACCCGTTCCCGAAGCCGAGCTACCTGTTCGCCCTCGTCGCCGCCGACCTCGTCGCGCGCGAGCAGCCCATCCGCACCCGCGCCGGGCGCGACCACCTGCTGCAGATCTACGTCCGCCGCCGCGACCTCGACAAGACGGAGCACGCGATGAACTCGCTCGTCGCGAGCATCGCCTGGGACGAGGCGCGCTTCGGCCTCGCGCTCGACCTCGATCGCTTCATGATCGTCGCCGTCGGCGACTTCAACATGGGCGCGATGGAGAACAAGGGCCTCAACATCTTCAACACCACCTGCGTCCTCGCGAACCCGGCGGTGGCGACCGACGACGACTATGCGAGCATCGAGAGCATCGTCGGCCACGAGTACTTCCATAACTGGTCGGGCAACCGCATCACCTGCCGCGACTGGTTCCAGCTCAGCCTGAAGGAAGGCCTGACGGTCTTTCGCGACCAGGAGTTCAGCACCGACATGGCGGGCAGCGCGAGCGCCGCCGCGGTGCGCCGCATCGAGGCGGTGCGCGATCTGCGCCAGGCGCAGTTCCCGGAAGACGCCGGGCCGATGGCGCACGCGGTGCGCCCCGACGCCTACGTCGAGATCAGCAACTTCTATACGTCGACGGTCTACGAAAAGGGCGCCGAGGTCGTTCGCATGATGCAAACGCTCGTCGGCCGCGACGGCTTCGCGCGCGGCATGACGCTCTATGTGCAGCGCCACGACGGCCAGGCGGTGACCTGCGACGACTTCGCGCAGGCGATCGCCGACGCCAACCCGGGCAGCGCGCTCGCCGCGAACCTGGCGCAGTTCAAGCGCTGGTATTCGCAGCCTGGCACACCGCGCGTCACCGCGCGCGGCCGCTACGACGCGCAGGGCCGCAGCTACACGCTAGCGCTCGATCAGCACGGCGCGGGCGAGCCGATGCTGATCCCGGTGCGCATCGGCCTGCTGGCGCGCGACGGCAGCCCGATCGCGCTGCGGCTCGAAGGCGAGGATGCGGCGGCCGAGCCGGTCTTCGAGCGCGTGCTCGTGCTCGACGCGGCCCGGAACTTCTTCACCTTCGAAGGCATCGATGCCGAGCCGGTGCCGTCGCTGCTGCGCGGCTTCTCGGCGCCGGTGATCGTCTCGGATGCGCTCGGCGACGCCGATTTGCTCACGCTGCTGCAGCACGACAGCGACGCCTTCAACCGCTGGGAGGCGGGCCAGCGCATGGCGCTCGAACGGCTGCTCGCCGCGCTGCGTGCCGGCCGGCCGCCGGTGCTCGACGCGGCGTTCGCGCAGGCGATGCGCGGTGTGCTGCAAGACGCGCGGCTCGACCCCGCGTTCAAGGCGCTGCTGCTGACGCCGCCGAGCGAGAGCTACATCGCCGAGCAGCTCGAAGCGGTCGATCCGCCGGCGATCCACGCCGCGCGCCGCGCGTTCCAGCTCGAGCTGGCGCAGAGCCTGCGCGACGACTGGCAGCACGCGTTCGAGTCGCACCGCACAAGCGGGCCGTACTCGCCCGACGCCGCATCGGCCGGCCGGCGTTCGCTCGCCAACCTGGCGCTTGCGATGGCCTGCCTTGACGCGCAGCAACGCGGCGACGCCGAGTGGCCCGAGCGCGCGGCACGGATCGCACGCGACGCGGGCAACATGACCGATCGGCTGGGCGCCGTCAACGCGCTGATTCTGTCGCGCAGCCCGCTCGCCGACGCCGCGCTCGCGCACTTCCACGCCCTCTTTCGCAACGAGCCCGACGTCATCGACAAGTGGTTCTCGCTGCAGGCGCGCATGCCCGAGCACGGCGACAGCGTCCTGCAGCGTGTGCGCGGCCTGCTGCGCCACCCCGACTTCTCGCTGCGCACGCCGAACCGGGTGCGCAGCCTCGTCGGCAGCTTCTGCAACGCCAACCGCTCGGCCTTCCATCGCGCCGACGGCGCCGGCTACGCGTTCTGGGCCGATCGCGTCATCGAGCTCGACGCTGTCAACCCGCAGCTCGCGTCGCGCATCGCGCGCGCGATGGACCGCTGGCGCACGCTCGTCGAGCCCTACCGCGGCGCGGCGCGCGAAGCGCTGGCGCGCGTCGCCGCAAGGCCGGGGCTGTCGAACGACGTGCGCGAGATCGTCGAGCGCGCGCTCGCGACGCCGGCCTGAACCCACCCCGATCCCCCATCCGAATCGAGGAACCCACGATGCCCAGCAAGAACGCGTTCTACGCCCAGTCCGGCGGCGTCACCGCCGTCATCAATGCCTCCGCCTGCGGCGTGATCGAAACCGCGCGCAAGCACAAGGGGCGGATCGGCAAGGTCTTCGCCGGTCGCAACGGCATCATCGGCGCGCTGACCGAGGACCTGATCGATACCGGCAAGGAATCAGCGGCGGCGATCCGAGGCCTGCGCAGTACGCCGGCCGGCGCCTTCGGCTCGTGCCGCTACAAGCTGAAGTCGCTCGACGCCAATCGGCCCGAGTACGAGCGCCTGATCGAGGTCTTTCGCGCCCACGGCATCGGCTACTTCTTCTACAACGGCGGCGGCGATTCGGCCGACACCTGCTTCAAGGTGAGCCAGCTGTCGCAGACGATGGGCTATCCGGTCCAGGCGATCCACGTGCCGAAGACGGTCGACAACGATCTGCCGATCACCGACTGCTGCCCCGGCTTCGGCTCGGTCGCCAAGTACGTCGCCGTCTCGGCGCTCGAGGCGTCGTTCGACGTGCGCTCGATGGCGCGCACCTCGACCAAGGTTTTCGTCCTCGAGGTCATGGGCCGCCACGCCGGCTGGATCGCCGCCGCCGGCGGGCTGATCGAGGACCACGGCATCCCGGTCGTCGTGCTCTTTCCCGAGATCGCGTTCGACCGCGCGAAGTTCGTCGCCCGCGTCGACCAGCTCGTGAAGACCCACGGCTACTGCACCGTCGTCGTCTCCGAGGGCTGCCACACCGAAGACGGCAAGTTCCTCGCCGAACAGGGCACGCGCGACGCCTTCGGCCACGCCCAGCTCGGCGGCGCGGCGCCCGTCATCGCCGGCATCGTGAAGGACGCGCTCGGCCACAAGTTCCACTGGGCGGTTGCCGACTATCTGCAGCGCTCGGCGCGCCACATCGCGTCGGCGACCGACGTGAAGCAGGCCTACGAGGTCGGCGCCAGGGCGGTCGAGCTTGCGCTCGCCGGCCACAACGCCGTGATGCCGACGATCGAGCGCACGTCCGATTCGCCGTACCGCTACCGCATCGGCACCGCGCCGCTGGCGAAGGTCGCCAACGTCGAGAAGTTCATGCCGCGCGACTTCATCACGAAGGACGGCTTTTCCATCACCGACAAGTGCAAGCGCTACCTCGCCCCGCTGATCCGCGGCGAGGACTATCCCGTCTACGCGAAGGACGGCCTGCCGAAGTACGTCACGCTGAAGAACGTCGCGGTGCCGAAAAAACTGCCCGCATTCGCGCTGAAGTAGCACCGCCGCGACCGAAGCGGCGCAGGCGCTTTGATAGAATGCGCGGCTTTCGCCGGTGTAGCTCAGTTGGTAGAGCAGCGCATTCGTAATGCGAAGGTCGGGAGTTCGACTCTCTTCACCGGCACCAATCGACACGAGGGCCTGGCTTGCGCCAGGCCCTTTTCGTTGGCTCCGCATCCCGTCGATCAGCGTTGACGCGCGCTGCCGCCCGGCACCATAGCCACGTGCGAAGCGATACGCCTCAGCCTCGCGCCCTCTGACCGCGACATCGGCCCGGCAACGGGCCGACCCGCGCCGAAGCATTGTCAGGGCGCAAGAAGGTAGGCCGCCGCCTGGCACGCCTGCGAACCGCCCGGATCGCCGTGGATGCACGCCGCAGCCTGATCCGGCGACGTCGTTGCGCAGCCCGTCAGCACGACGAGTAGTGAGAGGGCGATGACCTTGTTCATGCAGTGACGCAACGTGCGAGCAGCCGATCCTGCGCACGATCTTAACGTGCGCCCTGTCGGCCGCGCCGCCGCGCACGCGGACCGCGGGCCATCGCGCCGCCTGGCCGCGCCAAGCCGCAGCCGCCGCGTTGCGGCGCTCCGGAGCGCAACCGCGTCCCTCCCCACCAAGAGGGGGGGATGAATACCCCCGCCTGCCCAGAATTCCGTCCGTTCCCTCGTGCCCGCCTTCGAGCGGGGCGACATCCAACCCGACAGGAGTTCTCGTGATCCAAGGCACCCAATCCGCGCGGCGGCGGCCGCATGTCCGCGTCCAGCGCATCGCGATCGCGGCCGCGGCCGCCTGCGCCGGCCTGCTGCACGGCGGCGCCGCGCTGGCGTTCGAATTCGACACTGGCAACCCCGACCTCTCGGTGCGCTGGGACAACACGCCGCGCCTGAATCTGGGCATGCGCGTCGAAGGCCGCAACGATCTGATCGGCAACAACCAGCTCTACGACGAAGGCACCTACAGCTTCGA
>JBDHSE010000151.1:0-7087 GCA_039807955.1 Ideonella sp.
TCCCGGTGGCGAGGTTGACGAGGCTGCCGGTGACATCGAGGTGGCCGACGCCGCCGATGCCGGCGTCGATCGCGCCGCCGTCGTTGACGATGTCGCCGCCGGCATGGGTCGCGATCGTGCCGTTGCCGGCGAGGGTGCCGGCGTTGGCGAACGCGGCATTGCTGCCGAGGAAGGTCGCGCCGGCCGCGGTGCGGATCAGGCCATGGTTGGTCAGCGCCGAAGTCACGTTCATCGTGCCGGCGTCGACATTGGTCGTGCCGGTGTTGTTGTAGACGACGCTCATCGTCGTGGTCGTGGCGTTGAGCTTGTTGTAGCTGCCGGCGTTGTTGAACGCGTTGGCGCCCGAGTAGCCGTAGACGAAGCTGTCGAAGGCGTTGGCGTCGTTCCAGTTGCCGGAGTTGTTGATCGTGCCGCCCTGGAACGTGATGCGCCCGTTGTTGGCCGCGGTGTTGCCGCTCCAGGTGGTGTCGGCCACGTTGAGCACGCGCCCGCTGGTGAGGTTCTTCTCGCCCGCGCCGCTGATCGAGAGGTTGCCGTCGAACTCGCTCGTTCCCGTGCCGCTGTGCGCGCCGCCGGTCCATTGCGAAGCGCCGCTGACGGTCAGCGTGCCGGCGCCCGACACCTGACCGCCGTTCATCTGCAATCCGGCGATCGTCGTCGCGACCGCCAGCTGCGCATTGCCGGCGTTGATCGTCGCCGTGTCGTCGGCCCCCGGCGGCCCGCCGGCCGGCGTCCAGTTCGCGCCGACCATCCAGTCGCCGGTGCCGCCGAACCACGTCAGCGCGACTGCATCAGCGGCCGGGATCGGGCCTGCGCCGAAGCCACGCAGCGCTGCGCGCAACGGCGTCTGGTTCGATGCGGCGAGTGCCACCGCGAGCGAGAGACGCGCCTGCAACGCGCTCGCCGCCGCCTCGCGGCGCTGCGCGACGATGCGGTTCAGCGCGGCATCCGGCGCGAGGAAGTCGATGTCGGCGACTTCGATCGCCCGTGCCGGGGCCTGCATCCCGGCGCAGGCAAGGGCGACGACGGCGGGGACGGACTTCAGCGCGAAATGCGTGCGGCGGGATTGGCGGCGACCGGCTCGGGACATTGCAATGCTCCTTGGTTGACGCGCGGAGACAGCACCGCGCTGGCGTTGAACTCTAGAAACGACGGTGTTACCGTGGCGTTACCGCGACCGAACGGGGGCATGCAAGGTCGGACCCGTGCGGCGCTTCAGCAGCCGACCCGGCGCGGGTTCATGGCAGCCAACGGTTCAAGGCGTCGGGCTTGTACGAATAGCGAGCCGATCTGCGACCTCGAACAATGGTGGGACCGCGACGGCCGAAACCGGCGCCACGGGCCGCTTCGAGCGTCTTCGCGGCGATCGACACCAACGGAGACGAACATGAATGATTCGAGATCACCGCGCGGCGCATGCCGCCGCATGTCCATTGCCGGCACCGCCGCTGCATTGCTCGCCCTGGGCGCGATACAGTCCCCCGCCGCCGAGCGCGACGAGGCGGTGGCGCGCGCACTGACTTCGATCGACGCCTTCGCGCAGCGCACGCATGCCGGACCGGGCTTCGCCTTCGAGGCGCGTGCCGTCGTGCTCGACGCGAACGGAGCGCAGCATGTCCGCTTCGCGCGCCGCTTCCAGGGCCTGCGCGTGATCGGCGGCGACCTTGTCGTGCACAGCAACCGCAACGGCGCCTTCCTGAACGTCTCGCAGACGCTGTCGCGCTCACCGGGCGTGGACACGCGGCCGCGCGTGGCGGCGGGCGCGGCGATCGACGCTGCCGGAGCGGCGCATCCCGGCTACGCGTCCAGCGCGACGCCGGAACTCGTCGTCTACGCGCGCAGCGAGCCGGCGCGGCTGGCGTGGGACGTCGAGCTGAGCGGTGAACGCTCCGACGGCACGCCGAGCCGGCTGCACGTGATCGTCGACGCCAGCGTGGCGCGCGTGCTCGACACCTGGGACGACATCCAGACCGCGCCCGCCGTCGGCACCGGCCAGAGCCTGTTCGACGGCACGGTGAGCGTCGACACCGTCACGGCGCGCGGCGGCTTCAGGCTGACCGACAGCACCCGCGGCAACTCGTCGACGCTCGACATGATGAATCGCGGATTCGGCAAGGGCAAGGCATACATCGATGCCGACAACGTCTGGGGCGACGGCAGCACCGCGAATCGCCAGACCGTCGCGGTCGACGCCCACTACGGCGGTGCGACGACGTGGGACTACTACCTCGGGGTGTTCGGCCGCAATGGGATCGCCGACGATGGCGTCGGCGCCAACAGCCGGGTGCACTACAAGCGCAACTATGCCAATGCGTTCTGGGACGATGGCTGCTTTTGCATGACGTATGGCGACGGCAACGCGAGCATCCTGCCGCTCGTCGCGCTCGACGTTGCCGGGCACGAGATGTCGCACGGCGTGACCTCGCGCAGCGCCGGTCTGATCTATTCGGGCGAATCCGGCGGGCTCAACGAAGCGACGAGCGATATCTTCGGCTCGATGGTCGAGTTCTACGCCAACAACCCGAACGACCCGGGCGACTATCTGATCGGCGAGAAACTGTTCGCGAGCGGCAATTCTTTCATCCGCTCGATGATCCGACCGAGTGCGGATGGCGCGTCGGCCGATTGCTGGTACACGGGTGTGGGCAACCTCGACGTTCACTATTCGTCGGGCGTCGCCAATCACTTCTACTACCTGCTGGCGGAAGGAACGACCGGCGGCAACCCGAGCCCGACCTGCCTCGCGTCCGACACGCGGGTTGCCCACGGCATCGGCACGCTCGCCGGCATCGGCCGCGACAAGGCGCAGCAGATCTGGTATCGGACGCTGACGGTCTACCTGAACTCGTCGTCGAAGTACGCAGACGCGCGATCGGCATCGATCCAGGCGGCCGACGACCTGTTCGGCGCGGGTTCGCCCGAGTCGATCGCCGTCGGCGCGGCATGGACGGCGGTCAATCGGCCGTAACGGCGAGGACAGCGGCGCGAGATTGGAGCAACATCCGGTTACCCGACATTGCTGTGCGCCGTCAACGCGTCCGCCCGCGCCGCGTTGAAGGCATATCCTGTCCAACCGGAGAACGTCGATGAAGACTTCGCAACGCCGTGCGCTTCGGCTTCTTTCGTTGGCGCCTGCGGCCCTCGCCGCGCTGACGCTTCTCGGCGCCAGCCAGGCCCAGGCCGGCGAGCGCCACAGAACCGTGACGGGCTCGGAAGGCCGCACCCACACCCGTGATGTCAGCCGCAGCAAGGACAGCACCGAGGTCACGCGAACCGGCGCCGAGGGCAAGACGCGGACGCGCGATACGGTGCGCACCGACAGCGGTTCGACGTCGACGATCAGCGGCGCCAACGGCAGGACGGCCACCGCCGAGACGACGCGCAGCGGCGGGACGTCGAACACGACGATCACCGGCAGCGGCGGCAAGACCGCGACGGCGACGACGACCCGATCCGACGGCACGGCGACAACGACCTACACCGGCGCGGACGGCAAGACGGCGACGCGCGAAGTCTCGCGCGACGACGGCGAGGTCTCCGTCACGAAGACGAACGCGAGCGGCAAGACGCGGACGCGACAGTCGCAGCGCAGCGGCGACGGCTCCGGTACGACGACCTTGTCCAACGGCCAGACCGTGACGCGCGAGTCGACCCGCAGCGACGCCGGGACGACATCGACGATCACGGGCAGCGGCGGCAAATCGGCGACCGTCGAGACGACGAGGACGAGCGCGCCGCAGCCGGTCTCGCAGACGACCAAGCCCTGAGCTTCGCGCCCGTCGCGGCGATATCGCATTGACCGCAGCGCGCCGGCCCTGCCCGACCGGGTCGCGATTCGCGTCAGTCGAGCAACCGCGACAGCAGCTTGTAAAGCCGGATCGCATCGCTCACCGGCCGGAAGTAGTCGCTGACGTGGTCCTGTTCGACGTTCTTCGTCACCGCGCCGCGATCGAGCGTCGCATCGACGACGGGGGCGATGCTCGGGATGCCGAGTTCCTCGATGCCGGTTGCCGAGAAGTCGATGATCGTCAGGCAGTGCGACTGGTTGAAGTTGCGAAAGAACGCCTGATGGAACGAGACGTTGCCGTACGGGCCCAGGTCGGCGGCGTGCATCGCGAGGTCGGGTTGCCAGCGCGCGAGCGTGTTCTGCCGGCGCACGACGTCGTTCGGCGCGTTCGCGATGTCGTCGTAGAACTTCGCGTAGCTGAACGACGAGAAGTTCATGTCGGCCTGGAACGCGAGGAAGGTGAACCGGTCCCGCGGGTAGCGGTTCGCCAGCGCGCCGTTGACCGAGCCGAGGTTATCGGGGTCGAATCCGGGCAGTGAGCCGATGTACGACGTGATCAGCCCGCCGGGCCCGTCGAGGCCCCAGGCGACGCGGATCGTCTCGTGCAGCAACAGCGACGGGAACTGTTCCGGCGTGCCGCTGCGCGGCGCCTGCATCAGCAGTCCCGAGTCGGCGATCAACGACGAATGGCCGCGCGGCTGCAACGCGTCGCGCACGATGCCGTACGTGACGGTCGAGCCGACGCCGCCGGCCGAGAACCCGGTCAGCAGCATGTCGTTTGGCCGCCCGAGGTTGTCGCGCAGCCACTGCGCCGCGGCGCGGATGTTGGCCTGGCCGCGGTGATACTGGGTGCGAGGGTGCGCCGGATCGGCGTCGTCGTAGACCGCGATCCTGCTTCCGCTGTGGACGTCGCCGGTGCAGTACGGCAGGTAGACGATGTTCCACGACTGCGTCTGGACCTTCTGGAACGGATCGGTGCGCGCGCTGAACGGCGTCACGAGCCCCTTGGCCGCCATGTTGTTCAGGTGCTGCATGTAGTCGGGCGGTATACCGTTCGGATTGGCCGCCGAAAGCGGGCCGATGCCCAGGCAGGCGTTCTGGTCCCAGCACGCGCCGCCACCCTCGAAGACGGCGACGAGGTTCTTCGACAGCGGCGTGCGGTTGACGAAGAAGCGGTACGGCGAGCCGTCGCCGCACGCGGCGCCACTCGCGGCGGGCAGCTCGACCATGTCCCACTGGAAGTAGCCTGCCGCCGCCCACGGCGTGGCCAGGGCGAGCAGGAAGCCGACGCAGCGGCCGCGGGCAAGGCGCAGGGTCTCGATCATCGCTGGACTCCTTCCTTCACGGGTTGAGGGTTGTCGAAGCTGCTCACGCGCAGGGCCTGCAGCTCGCGTTCGAGCGTGCGCGGGTCTCGCCGTTCGGCCGGCAGCGCGCGCCAAGCGGCAACGATCGCCGCCTGGCGGCGCTGGAAGTCTGATTCGATGGCGCTGCGTGCGGGGTCCGGCGCCGGCGGCGCGAGCGAAGCTTCCCAGCGTTCGAGCGCTTCGTTGCGTTGCTGGTCGTCGCCAAGCAACGCTTCGAGCACGGCGATCTTGATCAGCCGCGCCTCGGCGGCACTGAGTTCGCGCTCGCGCAGACGTTCGTCCAGACCGGCGTCGAGCGACTGCGCCAGTGCGATCTGCCCGGCGCTGCGGTCGCTGGTGCCACCGGCGCGGAACCGATCGAGCGTGTCGGTGAATGTGAAGTGGGCCGCGAGCCGACGCAACTCGTCCGGCCGGTCCGCATACTCGGCGCGCAGCGCCGCCCACTGCTCGGCGCTGACACCGGGCGGCAGCGCGGTCGCGGCCGGTTGAGGCGGCTCGGGCACCGCCGCGCTTGCCGGCCGCGGCATTGACCGCGGCTGCGCCGGTTGTGCGACCACCGTTCGCGGCGAACTGGTCGCCGGCTGCGCTGTCGACTCCGCAGCGCGCCATCCCGCAGCGACGATGCCGACGGTCGCGGCCGACACCAGCCCCACAATCAGGAGACCACGCCGCCAGTTCATGCGCCGAGTATGCGGCGGTCCGGGTGCACTGCCAATCCCGCAAACGCGCATGCCGTCGCGAGGTTCGCGCAGAGCGCGCCAAGGCGCCGCCGGCGTGCCGATCGGGCCTGCCGGCAGCGTGCGGTCCTACGCGGGCGCGGCCGATGCGAAGCGCGCCGCGGCGAGCGTCTTTGGTGTCGTCGCGGCACCGTACAGCGCCGGCTGCAGCGTCGCGATGCCTTCGATCTCGAGAAGGGCGACCTTGCGCGGCAGGCCGCCGGCGTAGCCGGTGAGCGAGCCGTCGCTGCCGATGATGCGGTGGCAGGGAACGATGACCGAGATCGGGTTGTTGCCGACGGCCGCGCCGACGGCGCGCACGGCGCTCGGCCGGCCGATCGCGCGGGCGACGGCGCCGTAGCTCGACGTCTGCCCGCAGCCGATCGCGAGCAGTTCGCGCCAGACGCTGCACTGGAACGGCGTGCCGTAGAGGTCGAGCGGCATGTCGAACGTCTTGCGCCGTCCGGCGAAGTACTCGGCGAGTTCGTGGGCCGTCTTGCGCAGCAAGGGGTCGTTCGGCGCGACTGGGGCCGGGATTTCGACCGGATAGTCCTTCTGGCCGGCGAACCACGCCCCCGCGAGGCCCTTCGCCGTTCGCGCGAGGAGCATCTTGCCGAGCGGCGTTTCGATCTCGAGTTGTGCCGTGCAGGCGGCGGGAAGTTGCTTCAGGTTCATGGTCTTTTCTCCAACGAGTTCCAGAGGCGCAGGACGGCGTACGCGCGCCACGGCCGCCACGCCTGCGAGCGCGCCTCGGCCTCGCGCTCGCCACGTGGGCCGCGGGCCAGGCCGAGGGCGTTGAGGACGGCAACGTCGCCCGGCGGGAAGGCGTCGCTCCAGCCGAGGACGCGCATCGCGACGTACGCCGCCGTCCACGGCCCGATGCCGGGGATCGCACGCAGCCGCTCGGCGAGGGCGTGCGGCGCCGCGTGCGGCTGCGTGAGCGGTGCGATCTCGGGCCACGCACGGGCGACGGCGGCGATCGCCGCGCCGCGGCTGCGGATGATGCCGAGCGATCCGAGTTCGGCGACGAGCGGGTCGGTCTCGATGGGCGTTCGTTCGCCGTCGCCTGCGAACGCCGCCGGCGCCGGAAAGGCGCGTTGCACCTCGGGCCACGGCGTCGCGATCGCTTCGCCGAAGCGCTCGACGAGGCGGGCCGCGAGCGTGCGCGCCGCCGCGACGGTGACCTGCTGGCCGAGGATGGCGCGAACGACGAGTTCGAA
>JBDHSE010000152.1:0-7021 GCA_039807955.1 Ideonella sp.
GAGGACGACCTGATCGCCGACCTGGAGAACGCGCTGCGCGCCTGTTGAGATCGCGGCCGTCCCGCGCCGTGGCGCCTGCGCGGCCCACTTATAGTCTGCGCCGCCGCAGCCACCGAGAGTTCGCGCCGATGCAGCCCGCAAGCCGTCGATCCCGCCACGACCGAAGCGGCGCCGCGCGCGCCCGTTTCGCGCCGCACGTGCTTGCGGCGCTGGGGTCGGCCTGCATGCCGCTCGCTGCAGCGGCTGCCGATGGCGGCTGCGTGCAGATCGAAGACGACGCCAGGCGCCTCGCGTGCTACGACCGCGCCGCCGGCCGCGTCGCGCCGGCGCCGCCCGCGCAAGGCGCCGCATCGCAGGCGCCGGCGCATGGCGCTGCGTCGCAGGCGCCGACGCATGGCGCTGCGTCGCAGGCGCCGCAGCAGCCGGCGGCCGCTGCCCACGGCGAGGCGGCCGCGGCGGCACCGGCCGCGGTGGCTGCGGGCAGCGGCTCGGCGCTGTCGAAGTTCTGGGAGCTCGAAGCCGGCGACAAGCAGCGCCCGTTCAAGTTGCTGCCGTACAAGGCGAACTACCTGCTGCCGGTGCGCTATTCGACGAGCGTCAACAACCTGCCGCACAGCCCGAACCCGAACAACACGGTGACGACGCCGCTCGACTGGGACGCCGCCGAGGCCAAGTTCCAGTTGAGCGTGCGGCTCAAGGTCGCCGACGACCTGTTCGGCGACAACGGGGCGGTCTGGATCGGCTACACGCAGCAGTCGAACTGGCAGCTCTACAACGCGGAGCAATCGCGGCCGTTTCGCGAGACCAACTACGAGCCCGAGGCGATCCTCGCGTTTCGCACCGACGCCGATGTCCTCGGCTGGCGCTGGCGGCTGCTCAACTTCGGCTTCGTGCACCAGTCGAACGGCCGCTCGGACCCGCTGTCGCGCAGCTGGAACCGCATCTATGCGCAGTTCGGGCTCGAGCGTGGCGACTTCACGCTGTTCGTTCAGCCGTGGTATCGCCTGCCCGAAAGCGCGAGCAACGACGACAACCCCGACATCCGCGACTACATGGGCTCGGGCGAACTGCGGCTGCTCTATGCGAACGCCGGCCACGCGCTGTCGGCGCAGGCGCGCTACAGCTTCTCTGGACACGCGGGCGGGCTCAAGCTCGAGTGGGCGTTCCCGCTCGTCGACCAGTTGAAGGGCTACGTTCAGGTCACGAGCGGCTACGGCGAGAGCCTGATCGACTACAACCACCGCCAGAACACGATCGGCCTCGGGGTGCTGCTGCTGCCGTGGTGAGCGCGCAGCAAAGCTTCGCCGCGAGGGCACGCACCGCGACACTGCATCTTCCCTTTCGAAGGATCTTTGGATGACCCACCTGTTCCCCGTGGCGCGCGCCACTGCGACCGCCTCGAACCTGCCGCCGCGCCTGTGCGCGCTGGCCTGCCTGTGCAGCGCGACGCTTGCCGCTGCGCAGACGCCGCCACCGACGCCGACGACCATCACACTCAACGCAGCGGCGATCGGCCAGCTCGACGCCGACCTCGACGGCGGCGGCAGCGCCCGCTGGAACGGCTTCAACGCCAGCGCGAGCGTCGCGCATCAGATCGACCCGAGGCTGAAGGCGAGCGTCACCGCCAGCTATGCCACCGAGGACTGGCGCTTCGATTCGCCCAACGCGTTCGGGCCGGAGGCGCCGTGGGGCCGTATCCAGCGCCCGGGCATCGCGTTGAACTTCAGCTATGCGACGGCGGCGGACACGATCTGGTTCGTCGCGCCGCAGGTGCAGTGGGCCTACGAGTCGGGCGCGAGCGCTTCCGACGGCGTGAACTACGGCGCGGTCTTCGGCGTCACCAAGGTGTTCTCGCCGACGCTCGCCGTCGGCTTCGGGCTGAGCGTGTTTCGCCAGATCGACGAGACGAAGTACTTTCCGTTCCTCGTCGTGAACTGGCAGATCGACGACAAGCTGCGCCTGGGCAACCCGCTGCCCGCCGGGCCCGCCGGCGGCGCCGGACTCGAACTCGCCTATGCGATCGCGCCGCAATGGGAGCTTGCCGGCGGTGCGTCGTACCGCGACTACCGCTTCCGGCTGAACGACGCCGCCGCGGCGCCCGGCGGACTCGGCCGCAACTCGGGCATCCCGGTCTTCGCCCGCCTGACGCGCAGCTTCGGCCCGGCGGCGCGCATCGACGTCTACGCCGGCCTCGTCGCCAACGGCAAGCTGCGCCTGCTCGATGCGAACGGCGAGACGCTGCGCTCGACCGACTACGGCACCGCGCCGCTGCTGGGAATCACCGGCTCGGTCGACTTCTGACGTTCGAGCGGCCTCGAGGCCGGCGCGTCGTCGCGCGTGCGACGAAGACGTCCGAGCACGAACGGCCCGTCGCGCGCCGACGCCCGCGGGAACTACGCCATCTGGTCGCGCGGACGATCGGGGCCGTCGCCGTCGAAGCACGGCGCTTCTCCCGCGATGTGGTCCCACGACGCCTTCGACCCGACGTAGATGTGGTCGCCGACGACGAGCGGCGGGTCGTCGTCGAGCAGGCCGACGGGCACGCGGTACATCGTCCGCGCGGCGTCCGGGTCCGGCGCCGGTGAGCCGCAGATACGGCAGAACGTGACGCCGTAGCCCGACGGCCGCTCGTACTGCGTGAGCTTGTCCTCGCCGGCGAGCCAGCGCAGCCGGTCGGCGGCGAGCGCGATGACCGCCGTCGAGCCGGTGCCCGACGACTTCCGGCACAGCGAGCAATGGCAGATGCCGATCTTCGAGTGCGCGCCGTCGATCTCGAAACGCACCGCGCCGCACAGGCAGCTTCCACGAATCATTGCGTTCTCCTTGTTGCCGCCACGTTGATGCGTCGTTCACGTTCGGCAGGGCATGACGGTGCCGGCCGCCGGCTACTTCGAGCACGCGCCGTAGAAGCCGCAGCCGACGACGAACCCGATGACGAGCGTGGCCAGCGTGCCGCCGCAAAGCAGGATGGCACTGGCCGTCAGGCGGTGGCGCAGCGACGGAAACGACATCGCCTGGACCAGGCACACCGCCGCCGCGGATGGCAGGAACAGATATCGAGGCGTGAGGTCGGGATGACGCCCGGTGACCGGCGAAGGCGTGAACGCATAGTGCGTCAGCGCGACCGAGCCGAGCACGAGGACGATCAGCGCCAAGACGAAGACGGTGCGTGAAGACGGACGCCACATGGTCTTTCCCGGGTCAGGCGGCGGCGCTCGCCTATCGGGGCGGAACGCCTCTCGTGCAGAGCGCGCGGCCAAGCTGCAATCTACAACGCCCGGCGCTTGCAGGCGCTGACGAATCGGTCGTTGGCCCGCGGCGGGGCAGGTCCGCCCCAGCGGTCGGGAAGCCGACGCAGCGGCCGCCGCGACGCGGCGGCCGGCGTCGGGCGTTGGTTCTTGCCGCTGGAACGGGCGACGCGCGGGATTTCTAGGCGCGACCGCCTAGAAAGATCGTCCCGGCCTGGTTGCACGCCGCCGCCAATGCTGCAAAATAGCACGATCGTTCGTTCGTTTTGTTTCCTCTGCAGGCGAAACCGCAGCGTCGACACCGTGGCCCATCTCACCGACATCCGCGCCGAAGCAGCGCCGCAGCGCAGCCTGCACAAGGGGCAGCAGACGCGCGCCGCGATCCTCGACGCCGCGCTCGCGCTCGCGTCGCACGTCGGGCTCGAGGGCCTGTCGATCGGCGCACTCGCCGAGGTGACGGGCATGAGCAAGTCGGGCGTGTTCGCCCACTTCGGATCGCGCGAGGAGTTGCAGATCTCGGTCATCCGCGAGTACCACGCGAAGTTCGAGCAGGAGGTGTTCACCCCCGCGCTGCGTGAGCCGCGCGGCCTGCCGCGGCTGCGGGCGATGTTCGAGCGCTGGGTGCGCCGGGTGACGGTCGAGCGCGATTCGGGCTGCATCTACATCAGCGGCGCCGTCGAGTTCGACGACCGCCCGGGGCCGGTGCGCGATGCGCTGCACGAGATGGTGCGCGCCTGGCAGGCCGCGCTCGAACGCGCGATCGCGCAGGCGATCGAGGAGCGCCATCTTCGCGCCGACACCGACGCGACGCAGATGCTGTTCGAGACCCACGGCCTGATCCTCGCACTGCACCACGACGCCCGCTTCCTGCGCCTGCCGGGCGCGGGCGATCGGGCGCGCGCCGGGTTCGACCGCATCGTCGGCGCCTGCCTCGGCGAGCGCCGCGCACCACGTTCCACCGCGCCGCGCGCCCGCCGCGCCCGGCGCTGAATACTTCAACGCCACCCAGGGAGTCACGACATGGCCCACTACACCCCGCCGCTGCGCGACATGCACTTCGTGCTGCACGAACTGCTCGACATCACGGCCGAGTTGAAGGCGCTGCCGGTGCACGCCGACATCGACGCCGACACGATCAACGCCGTCCTCGAAGAGGGCGGCAAGTTCGCCTCCGAAGTGCTCGCGCCGCTCAACGCGAGCGGCGACGCCGAAGGCTGCAAGCTCGACCCGGAAACGCACGCGGTGCGCACCCCCAAGGGTTTCAGGCAGGCGTATGCGGCGTTCGTCGAAGGCGGCTGGCCGGCGCTGTCGGCGGACGTGAAGTACGGCGGCCAGGGCCTGCCGCACGTCGTCGACCAATGCTTCAACGAGATGCTCAATTCGGCCAACCAGGCGTGGACGATGTACCCCGGTTTGACTTCCGGCGCCGTCGAATGCCTGCACGCACACGGCACCGACGAACAGAAGGCGCTCTACCTGCCGCATCTCGTCAGCGGCCGCTGGACCGGAACGATGTGCCTGACCGAGCCGCATTGCGGCACCGACCTCGGCCTGTTGCGCACCCGCGCCGAACCGCAGGGCGACGGCAGCTACCTGCTGACCGGCAACAAGATCTTCATCAGCGCCGGCGAGCACGACCTTGCCGACAACATCATCCACTTCGTCCTCGCCCGGCTGCCCGACGCGCCGGCCGGATCGAAGGGCATCTCGCTCTTTCTGGTGCCCAAGATCCTCGTCAACGCCGACGGCACGCTCGGTGCGCGCAACCCGATTTACTGCACCGGGCTCGAGCACAAGATGGGCATCCATGGCAACGCGACCTGCCAGATGAGCCTCGAGGGCGCGCGCGGCGTCATGATCAGCGCGCCGAACAAGGGCCTGGCGGCGATGTTCGTGATGATGAATGCGGCGCGCATCGGCGTCGGCATGCAGGGCCTGGGCCTGACCGAGGTCGCCTACCAGTACGCCGCCGCGTACGCGAAGGAGCGCATCCAGATGCGGTCGCTCAGCGGGCCGAAGAACCCCGACCAGCCGGCCGACACCATCATCAATCACCCCGACGTTCGCAAGATGCTGCTGACGGCGCGCGCCTACGCCGAGGGCGGGCGGGCGCTCGCGATGTGGACGACGCTGCAGATCGACAAGGAACTCGGCAGCGACGACGACGAAGTGCGCGCCGACTGCGCCGACCTCGTCGCGCTGATCACGCCCATCGTCAAGGCCTTCCTCACCGACAACGCCTGGATCGCGACCTCGCACTGCCTGCAGGTCTTCGGCGGCCACGGCTACATCCGCGACAACGGCGTCGAGCAGTTCGTTCGCGACGCGCGGATCAGCATGATCTACGAGGGCACGAACACGATCCAGTCGCTCGACCTGCTCGGCCGCAAGGTGCTCGCCGACAACGGCAAGAAGCTGAAGAAGTTCGGCAAGCTGGTCGAGGCCTTCGTCGAAGAGGAGGGCACGAACGAGGCGATGCAGGAGTTCGTCAACCCGCTGGCCGACCTCGGCGCCAAGGTGACGAAACTGTCGACCGAGATCGGCATGAAGGCCTTCGCCAACGCCGACGAGGCGGGCGCCGCGGCGGTCGACTACCTGCGCGTCTGCGGCCACCTCGTGTTCGCCTACTTCTGGGCGCGCATGGCGAGAATCGCGCTCGACAAGCAGGCTGGCGGCGACCCGTTCTACACCGCCAAGCTGCACACCGCACGGTTCTACTTCGCCAAGCTGCTGCCCGAGACGGCCGGCCTGATCCGCAGTGCGCGCGCGGGTGCCGCGCCGCTGATGGCGATGGACGAGGCATTGTTCTAGAGTTCGGCATCCCTGCTCAACATTCAACGCGAACGGAGAACCGCATGAAATCCATCCTCGCCGCCTTGCTGCTTGCCGGCGCGTCCGCCACCGTCTTCGCGCAGGCGTCGCCGGTCGGCGTCTGGAAGACGATCGACGACGAGACCAAGCAGGAGAAGTCGATCGTTCGCATCGCCGACAACGGCGGCGTGCTGACCGGGAGAATCGAGAAGCTCGCCAACCCCGACAAGCAGGACGCGGTCTGCGACAAGTGCACCGATGCGCGCAAGGACCAGAAGGTCCTCGGCATGACGATCATCGAGGGCGTCAAGAAGGCAGCGAACGAGGACTACTGGGACGGCGGCACGATCCTCGACCCGAACAACGGCAAGGTCTACAAGGTGCGCCTGACGCCGGCCGACGGCGGCAAGAAGCTCGACGTGCGCGGCTACATCGGCGCGCCGCTGCTCGGCCGCACGCAAACCTGGATCCGCGTCGAATAGGGCGCGGGCGAGAACATTCGACAACAAGGACAAGCTCATGAACCGATTCAATGTGCGCAAGGCCGCCGTCCTCGGCGCCGGCGTGATGGGCGCGCAGATCGCGGCCCACCTGGTCAACTGCAAGGTGCCGGTCGTGCTGTTCGACCTCGCGGCAAAGGAAGGCTCGAAGAACGGCATCGTCACGAAGGCGATCGACGGCTTGAAGAAGTTGAAGCCCGCGCCGCTCGGCATCGCCGAAGACGCGGCATTGATCCAGGCCGCGAACTACGACGAGCACCTCGCGCTGCTCGGCGAATGCGACCTCGTCATCGAGGCGATCGCCGAGCGCATGGACTGGAAGCTCGACCTCTACCGCAAGGTCGGCCCGCACATCGCGGCGCACGCGATCGTCGCGAGCAACACGTCGGGGCTGTCGATCACGAAGCTCGCCGAGGCGGTGCCCGAATCGATCCGGCCGCGGTTTTGCGGCATCCACTTCTT
>JBDHSE010000153.1:0-6990 GCA_039807955.1 Ideonella sp.
GACGAGGATCTTCATGGTGTCATCTCCTGTGCTGCGCGAAGCGGTGATGCCGACAGTGTCGCTCGACGGCGCGCCCGCGGGTTGACGACTGTCACCCTGGTAACGGCAGTTGACCGCTGCGGATTCTCACGATCGCCGCATGAACACAGACGTTGTAGGCTCCGACCGCATTCACCTTTCAGGTGAGCGCGCTACGCACTCGCCGGCACTGCGCTCGACGCGCCAGGCGGCGTTGCTCCTCCTCGCGGGCACGAGCCCGCAGCGTCGTCGCGCCTTGCCTGACACGCCGATCACGGCACCGGCGAGCGCGTTCAACTGCCGTTTCCAGGGTCACCCGCCGGCGGGCACGTCGAAGCACTTCAGGCCGTCGAAGCCGTCGGCCTCGCCCTTGCGCGAATGGCCGCGGGCGTTGGCGACGACGCGCGTCTCGCGGCCGTCCGCCGCGCGCACGCGATAGTCCTGGCGACAGTGCAGGTGGCCGTGGATCCAGAGGTCGGCTTCGGCGAGCAGGTCGTCGTCGGCGTTGCAAAAGCTCGCTGTCGTCGGCTGGCGGCCGAAGCGCGGGTCGGCACTTCTGACGCTCGGCGCGAAGTGGGTGATGACGACCGTCGCGTCCCAGTCGTCGCCCGCGCCGCGCGGGCGGCGCAGCTCGGACTCGAGCCAGCGGCGGCAGGCGAGCGCCTCGCCGCGCAGCAGCGCGGCGTCGAACGGCCGGCCGCCGTGCGTCGCCTGCATCAGGCGCATGAAGTAGCCGGCGGCGCGCATCGCGCGCTCGCGCTGCGCGGCGCCGAAGAGGTCGAAGTCGCACCAGCGCGTCGTCGCCACGAACCGCACGCGCCGGCCCTGCGCGTCGGCGAGGCTGACGGTCTCGCATTCGAGCAGCCGGATGCCGTTGCGCTCGCAGCGGGCGCGCAGTTCGGGCCAGGCGGTCGTCAGCTCGAGACGGTCGAACTCGTGGTTGCCGGCGACGAACAGCACCGGCACCGGCCAGCCGCGAAACGCGTCGAGCCCGGTCCAGCGGGCGTCGATGTCGCCGGCAAGAACGAGCACGTCCGCGCCGGGTGCCGGCTCGGGCGCGAAGACCTCGGTCTCGAGGTGCAGGTCGGACAGCAGTTGCAGCCGCATCCCGGCTCCGCGTCAGGTGCCGCGCGCGCGGCGCGCCGGCCGCGTCATCCGGCGCCGTGGCAACGCTTGTACTTCTTGCCGCTGCCGCAGGGGCAGGGGTCGTTGCGGCCGACCTTGGGCGCGTCGCGGCGCACCGTCTCGACGCGGTAGCGTTCGTGCTGCGTCAGGTCAGCCAGATCGGCAACGCTCGAGACGAGGTCGTCGATCGCTTCGTCGAGCGTCTCCAGGGGCAGTTCACGATCGAGCGTCGCGACCAAGTCGCGCTCTTCGTCGCTCTCGGCGGGCACATGGCGAAAGATGCGCGCGAGCGCCGTCATCACCGCATCGTCCTCCGATTCGAGCAGCGCCGGGAAAGTGACGCAGGCGAACTGGAAGCCGATGACCCACGGCGCAAGCGGGCGCGAGACCGGGTTCAGCGCCGCGAACGGATCGACCTGCGGCCCCGGCGGCTCGTCGTCTTGCGCTTGCGCGTCGTCGTCGAGGATCAGCGGATCGAACCAGCCGTCTTCGTGCAGCGCGCGCACGAGCGCCGCATGGTGGCGCAGCGCCAGGGCACGGATGCGATCGGCGCCGACCGCCTCCTGCGCGAACGCGCGGCGCTCGATGTCGGGCACCAGCGCCAGCCATTGTTCGGCCGGAACGAGCGCCGGCTGGACGATGACGCCGCACAGGTAACCGTCGAGCATGACGACGTCCATCGGCATCGCCGGCTCGGGAATCGCGGCGAGCAAGTCGTCGAGCTCGTCGAGTTCGGCGTTGCTCAGCTCGCGTGTCGCGGCCGGCAGGTCGGGGGCGGGAACCATGCGCCGATTGTCCACCCTGCCGGCCCGGGCCTCGGATGCTGGTGCAGTGTTCTACGCTGTGCGGAACTTAAGAAAACCGATGGATTTGTCGTCCTGGCTAGGCGCGAACCGCAGCGATACCCAGTGGTATCGCGAGGATTCGCAACGACGCCAGGGCGGCAAAGACGCGGTTTTATGTTCTGCATAGCGTGGAACACTGCACTAGGCGGCGAGCCGCTCCTCGATGCGCGCCTTGGTCGCCGTCAGTTCCTTCGGCAGATGCCAGGCGAGCTTGTCGAAGAGTTCGGCGTGCAGCTTCATCTCGGCCTGCCAGGCTTCGGGGTCGATGCTCGTCACCTGCTGGAAGCGCGCCGGCGGGAAGTCCAGGCCGGTCCAGTTCAGGTCCTCGTAGCGGGGGCTGGTGCCGAAGACCTGGTCGAAGCCTTGGCCGCGGCCTTCGACGCGGTCGAGCATCCACTTCAGCACGCGCATGTTCTCGCCGTAGCCGGGCCAGACGAACTTGCCGTCGGCGCCCTTCCTGAACCAGTTGACGCAGTAGATCTTCGGTACCTTCGCGCCGCTTTTCGCGCACAGCGCGGCAATGCGCTCGCCCATGGCCAGCCAGTGCTGGAAGTAGTCGCTCATGTTGTAGCCGGTGAACGGCAGCATCGCGAACGGGTCGCGCCGCACGACACCCTGCTGGCCGATGATCGCGGCGGTCGTCTCGCTGCCCATCGTCGCCGCCATGTAGACGCCCTCGACCCAGTTGCGCGCCTCGGTCACGAGCGGCACCGTCGTCGAGCGCCGGCCGCCGAAGATGAAGGCGTCGATCGCGACGCCCTTGGGGTTGTCCCATTCGGGGTCGAGCACCGGGTTGTTCGTCGCCGCCACCGTGAAGCGCGCGTTCGGGTGCGCCGCCTTGGCGCCGGTTTCCTTTCCGATCGCGGGTGTCCAGTCCTTGCCCTGCCAGTCGATGCAGTGCGCGGGCGGGGCGTCGGTCATGCCCTCCCACCAGACGTCGCCGTCGTCGGTGAGTGCGACGTTGGTGAAGATCACGTCGCGCGCGAGGCTCGCCATGCAGTTCGGGTTCGTCTTCTCGTTGGTGCCGGGGGCGACGCCGAAGTAGCCCGCCTCGGGGTTGATCGCATGGAGCCGGCCGTCGGCGTCGGGCTTGATCCAGGCGATATCGTCGCCGATCGTCGTCACCTTCCAGCCCTCGAAGCCGGCGGGCGGCACGAGCATCGCGAAGTTCGTCTTGCCGCAGGCGCTCGGGAAAGCGGCGGCGACGTGGTGCTTGCGGTCCTCGGGCGACGTGACGCCCAAAAGCAGCATGTGCTCGGCGAGCCAGGGCGTGCCCTCCTTGGCCGCCGCGCGGCCCATCCAGCTCGCGATGCGCAGCGCGAAGCACTTCTTGCCCAAGAGCGCGTTGCCGCCGTAGCCCGAGCCGTAGCTCCAGATCTCGCGCGTCTCGGGGTAGTGAACGATGTACTTGGTGTCGTTGCACGGCCAGGCGACGTCCTTTTGCCCCGGCTCGAGCGGCGCGCCGACGGTGTGCATGCAGGGGACGAAGTCGCCGTCGGTGCCGAGCACGTCGATCGCGCCGCGGCCCATGCGCGTCATGATCTTCATGTTGACCGCGACGTAGGCGCTGTCGCTGAGCTCGACGCCGATGTGCGCGATCGGCGAGCCGAGCGGCCCCATGCTGAACGGCACGACGTACATCGTGCGCCCGCGCATGCAGCCTTTGAAGAGCGCCTGTTCGCCGGTCTGCAGCAGCTCGCGCATCTCGCTTGGGGCGACCCAGTTGTTGGTCGGCCCGGCGTCCTGCTCGTTCTCGCAGCAGATGAAGGTGCGGCCTTCGACGCGGGCGACGTCGCCCGGCGAGCTGCGGGCGAGGAAGCTGTGCGGCCGCAGCTCCGGATTCAGGCGGATGAAGGTGCCGGCGTCGACGAGCTGCTTGCACAGCCGGTCGTACTCGGCGTCGCTGCCGTCGCACCAGACGACGTCTTTCGCGCCGGTGAGGGCGGCCATCTCGGCGACCCAGGCGATGAGCCGTTCGTGCCTGACGTAGGCGGGTGCGTTCGTTCGTAGATCGGTGTTGGCGTTCATCGCGGGTCGGTCCTCGAAGTTGCAAAAGCTTTGTGTAGAAATCGGGTCAGCCTCGCGCTTGCGCCGCGGGGCTGACCCGATTGCACGTGGTTCCGGGCCCGAGGTCGGGGCCGTTTCGCGCGTCGCCGGCCGGTCGGGCCGGGGCGCGGGGAGGGGATTTTCTCGCCATCGCCGGCCGGCGTCATCCCCGGTTTACAGGGTTTTCACCAGCAGGGCGGGAGCCCAGTCTATCGACTTTCCGGCAGCGGGTCGCACATTCGGCGTGAGACCCTTCACACGATCGCGCCAGCGTTGATCCGCATCCCTGCCGCGACCATCGCGCGCCCGGCTCGGGCATGATGCGCGGATGAGCGGAAGGATCGAAAGCCTCAACGTCAGCCTCGCGCGCGAGATCGATGTCGAAGGCCGCAGCGTGCTGAGCGGCATAGTCAAGCGCAGCGTCGAAGGCCGCGTCGGCGTGCGCGCCCTCGGCCTCAACGGCGACGAGCAGGCCGACCTTTCGGCCCACGGCGGCTTGTCGAAGGCGGTCTATGCGTACCCGATCGAGCACTATCCGTTTTGGCAGACGGTGCGCGCCCAGGCCCGCGCGTCAGCGTGGGAGGCAGCGCTGCCGCACGGCTTCCTCGGCGAGAACCTGACGCTGTCCGGGCTCGTCGAATCGCAGGCCTGGGTCGGCGACGTGCTGCGCTTCCCGGATTGCGACCTCGCGATCAGCGAGCCGCGCTTTCCCTGCTACAAGCTCGACGCGGCGATGGGCTTTCACCAGGCGGTGAAGCTGATGATCGAAAGCGGCTGGTGCGGGTTCTACCTCGCGGTGCGCAAGCCGGGGACGCTGAGCGCCGGCGAGCGCTTCACCCTCGTCCCCGGCCCGCGCGAGGTCGGCATCGTCGAGCTGTTCCGATCGCGCACCAGCCGCACGCGGCACGCGACACGCGCCGGCTGATGCCGCGCCCCGCATCCTCGAACCGAGACCCGAACATGAGAACCGCACTCGTCCTCAACGGCCCGAACCTGAACCTGCTCGGCAGCCGCGAGCCCGCCGTCTACGGCGCGCAGACGCTTGCCGACGTCGAGGCGCTGTGCCGCAAGGCCTGCGCCGAGCACGGCCTGGCGCTCGACTTCCGGCAGTCGAACCACGAGGGCGTGCTGATCGACTGGATCCACGAGGCCGGCCGTGCACAGGCCGCCGGCACGCTGGCCGGCGTCGTCCTCAACGCCGGCGCCTACACCCACACCTCGGTCGCGCTGCACGACGCGATCAAGGGCACCGGCGTCTCGCTGATCGAAGTGCACATCTCGAACGTCCACGCCCGCGAGGCGTTCAGGCACCATTCGTACATCTCGCCGGTCGCGCGCGGCGTCATCGTCGGCCTCGGCGTCGCTGGCTACGCGCTCGCGATCGCGGCCCTCGCCGAACCGACGGCCTGAGGCGCGAGGTTGGCGATCACTTCGCGGCGGGCAGTGCGATCACGAGCTGGGTCTGCGTCACGACGGCGCAGAGTTTGCCGTCCTCGGTGCGCACCAGCGTCTGCCACACCATTGTTGTTCGGCCACGGTGAAACGCGGCGCACTCGCCGGTCACCGTCGTCCCGACCGCTACCGCAGCGAGGAACTTGGTGCTCGACTCGACCGTCGTCGTGCGCGCGCCCGGCGGCAGGTTGACGAAGGTGCCGACCGCGCCGAGCGTGTCGGCGAACGCCATGATCGCGCCGCCATGCAGGATGTCGCCGGCGGTGCACAGGTCGGGGCGCACCTGCATCTTTGCCGTCACCCGCTCGGGGCCGATCTCGGTCAACTGCAGGCCCATGAGGCCGGGCAACAGCGGCGCGAGAAGCTGCTGCAGGGTTGTGAGGTCGATCATCGGGTGGCCTCCTTCAACGTGCGACGCTGGGTTGCGCGGCGGCCATCATAGAAGCTGCTGCCCGTTCTACGACCTCGCCTGCGCGAGCGCGCTCGCCACGGCGAGCGCGAAGCCGCACAGCAGCAGCCATTTCGCCGACGAGCACAGCGCGGCGGCGAGGTAGGGCAGCGTCACGTCGAAGCGCGGCATCGCGGTCAGCCAGAGGTGGAGCAGATTTTCGGCGGCGTCGAACCCGGCGGCCAGCGGAAGGCACCAGCGCGCCACGGCGCGCGACGCCGGCCGCCAGCCAGCGAACAGGCTCGATCGCGCCGCGAGCAGATAGCCGAACGCGCCGTAGCAGCCGAGCAGGATGAAGTCGATCGGCAGATGGGTGCGATAGAGCGCCAGCTGCTCGGGCGACCAGGCGTGGATCACGCGGCCGAACGCCTGCGGCGTGAACGCGAGTTGCAGCGCGAGCGGTCCCGGGTCGAGCGGCGCGAGCATGATGCTCAGGCCCGCGAACAGGGCCGCCGCTGCGAGCCCGAAGAACCAGACGCGCTTCACGCCGGACCGGGGTGAACCGGATCGCCGGCTGCGGCGTCAAGCATCCGGCGCGCCGAACAGCCCGAAGCGGCGCAGCAGGCTGTGCACCAGGCCGTAGAACGCGAGCGACCAGGCGGCGAGCGCGACATAGCCGAAGGTCTGCGGCAGCCAGAACAGGAAGTCGAAGTCCATCGCCGCGATCAGCTCGTGGGTGCAGACGGCGTACATGCCGAGCGGGAAGACACCGCCCCAGTAGAGCGGGTCGTAGCGCAGCGGGAAGCGCTTGTAGACGTGGCGCCAGACGCCCAGCAGCAGCAGCATCGGGATCCACCAGCTGCCGGTCGCCCAATAAAAGACCGTGAAGCCCTTGATGAACGGCAGCAGCGATTGCAGGAACGGCGCGTCGGCAACGTTGAGGATCAGCAGCGAGCCGGCGAGCGTCGAGATCGCCATCGCGCCCATGTTGATCCAGTACGGCGGCGACAGGTCGCCGGGCGACAGCGCGAAGAAGTTGTAGCGGTAGAAGATCAGCGACATCATCCAGATGTAGAGCATGCCGCCCCACAGCCACATCGACAGCGCGAAGAAGTT
>JBDHSE010000154.1:0-6960 GCA_039807955.1 Ideonella sp.
CGCTGCTCGTCGCGACGATGCTGTTCGGCGTCACGAAGAAGGGCGCGACGCGCTGGCTGCACGTCGGCGTCGTCGACTTCCAGCCGTCCGAGGTGCTCAAGATCGCGATGCCGCTGATGCTCGCCTGGTGGTTCCAGCGCCGCGAGGGGCAGTTGCGGCTGCTCGACTTCATCGTCGCGCTGCTGCTGCTCGTCGTGCCGGTCGGGCTGATCGTCAAGCAGCCCGACCTCGGCACCGCGCTGCTCGTGCTGTCGGCCGGCATGTACGTGATCTTCTTCGCCGGCCTGTCGTGGCGGCTGATCCTGCCGGTGCTCTTGCTCGCAGCCGTCGCGATCACCGCGCTCGTCGTCTCCGAGGACCGCATCTGCCAGCCCGACGTCAGCTGGCCGATGCTGCGCGACTATCAGAAGAACCGCATCTGCACCTTGCTCGACCCGACCAAGGACCCGCTCGGCAAGGGCTTTCACATCATCCAGGGCGGCATCGCGATCGGCTCCGGCGGCGTCACCGGCAAGGGCTTCATGAAGGGCACGCAGACCCACCTCGAATTCATCCCGGAGCGCACGACCGACTTCGTGTTCGCCGCGTTCGCCGAGGAGTTCGGCCTCGCCGGCGCGGCGGCGCTGATCGCCGGCTTCCTGTTCCTGATCTTTCGCGGCCTGATGATCGCCGCCGAGGCGCCGACGCTCTTCGCGCGGCTGCTCGCCGGCGCCGTGACGCTCTCCTTCTTCACCTACGCCTTCGTCAACATGGGCATGGTCAGCGGCATCCTGCCGGTGGTCGGCGTGCCGCTGCCCTTCATCAGCTACGGCGGCACGGCGATGGTCACGCTCGGCCTCGGCCTCGGCATCCTGATGTCGATCTCGAAGAGTCGGCGGCTCGTGCAGACGTAGAGCGGTCAGGACATGCGCGTCGGCATCGTCGGCATCGGCAACATGGGGTTCGCGCTGGCCGAGCGCCTGCGCGGCCTCGGCTGGCCGCTCGCGGTGCGCGACATCGACCCGCGCCGCACGCGCGACGCAGCGGCGATCGGCGCGACGGTGTACGCGAGCTCGCTCGAACTCGCCGCGCGCTGCGACTGCGTCGTCATCTGCGTCGTCGATGCGCGGCAGACGAAGACGGTGCTGTTCGGCGAACGCGGCGTGATGGCCTCGCTCGCGCCCGGCTCGACGGTGATGCTGTGCCCGACGATGGCGCCCGACGAGACCGAGCGCTTCACGCGCCAGTTGCGCCGGCGCAGCACCGACTGCATCGACGCCCCGATGTCGGGCGGCCCGGCACGCGCCCGCGACGGCACGCTGAGCCTGATGGTCGCCTGCGCCGACGCCGTGTTCGAGCGCCACCGCGCGCTGATCGAAGCGCTGTCGAACAAGGTGTTTCGCATCAGCGAACGCCCCGGCGACGCCGCGCGCACCAAGCTCGTCAACAACCTCGCCGCCGCGATCAACCTCGCCGGCGCCTGCGAGGCGATCGCGCTCGCCGAGCGCCTCGGGCTCGACGCGGCGCGCACGCTCGACGTGATCGGGCAGTCGAGCGGCCAGAGCTGGATCGGCGCCGACCGCCTGCCCCGCGCGATCGCCGGCGACCTCGCGCCGCGCGCGCACACGACGCTGCTCGCGAAGGATTCGCGCCTCGCGATCGAAGCCGCCCGCGCCGCGGGTTTCGACGCCCCGCTCGGCAGCCTCGCCGCCGCGATCTTCGCCCGCGCCTGCGACGACGGCTGCGCGGCGCTCGACGACGCGAGCTTGCTCGACTGGATCAATTCTCGCAACGGCAGCGGGTGACGCCGCACTACGATTCGAGCCGGAAGAGCCGCACCCACAGGTCCGGTTCGCCGATGTCGGGCTTGTGCACGTTGAAGCGCTCGCCGCCGCCGGGCGGCGCGATCGGGACCGTGCGCCACAGCGACGGCCGCTGCAGGAACTGCTCGCGGAACTGTTCGGTCACCCACACTTGGCCCGGCGCGACGAACGGCTCGACCCTTGCGGCGCACAGCACCGCTTCGCCACCGACGATGTCGCTGCCCGGTGCACGATCGCGCTGGCGCGTGTTGACCTCGCCGTGGTGCAGCGCGATGCGCAGCCGCGGCTGGCCGGGCGCGGTGTAGACCTCGTCCATCAGATGGCGCGCGGTCTGCGCCATCGCCACCGCGTCGTCGTCGGCGATCAGCACCGAGTCTCCGGCGCCGGTCTCGCAGATCGCGGTGGGCGAGGCCCAGCGCGAGACCGCTTCGACGAGCGTCCTGCGCACCGGGCCGTCGGCGCCGGCGAGCATCAGGCTGCCGAACGCGTGCACGTCGGCCTTGAGCACGCACAGCCGGCGTGCGCAGGTTTCGCGCCCCTCGCCGGGCGCGCCGGCATCGCGCCAGGGCCGGTCGTAGCCAATGATGTTGACGCGGTCCACGCGCTGCGCGAACGCGGGGTTGGCGCGCACGATCAGGTCCGACAGCACCGGGTGCAGCAGATAGTGCGAGGCGCGCGGCAACGTGTCTTCGTTGGCCTGCAGCGGCGCTTCGCCGGGACGCAGGAAGCGCTGGCGCCATTCGCCGCTCACCAGGTCGTGCTGCACGTGGCCGAGCAGGCCGACGCGGTACAGCGCGCTGAACACGTGCCGCGGCTGCGCCGCATCGGCGCTGTGCCGCTCGAAGATCGCCTCGGCCTCGGCGTGGGTCAGCACCGGGCCGGGCAGCACGCGAAACAGCTGCTCCAGCTCCATGTCGCCGACGTACGGCGCGATCTCGGCCAGATACTCCTGCGCGATCTCGGTCGCGGCCTGGCTCACCGCCTGCTTGAGCCGGTGCTCGTGGCGCCGCTCGTCAGGCCGCAGCGCGGCGAGCCGCTCGCCGATCGTCATCAGGTCGCGCGGGCGCAGCAGCGTATGGCGGCAGAGGTATTCGAACGCGTCCTCCTCGTCGCGCGTGAAGGTGTCGGTGATGCCCGCGCGGCCGAGGAAGGCCTCGAGCGGGTGCGCCTTCACCCGCGCCGGCTGCACCAGGCGGTCGGTCTTGAGCAGGCGCACGTTGTTGACGAAGATTTCGCGCAGGCTCTCGGGCGGGTAGACGATGTCGACCGCGCTGCCGCGGTACTGCTGCGACATCGCGGTGCGCTGCGGCAGCCGCGCGTAGGCCTCCTTGCGGATCGCGGCGAAGATCTTCAAGCGATGATTGATCCGTCGCAGCTGGTACGCGACTTCGACCAGGCCGAGCTGCGCGAAGTACCAGACCTCGGGCGACAGCTCGCCGGTGACGCTGGGGCTGAACGGCAGCTCCTCGACATGCTTGTTGAAGTACTCGTCGATGCCGTCGATGAAGATCGCCAGCGGCGTCGTCAGCGCGCGCAGTCTGGGCACCAGATGGCCGTCGGTTTCGGTCGCGCAGCGCTGCAGCTCGCTCGGCGTGAAGTCCAGCAGGCGCACGAAGTGATCGATCACGCTGTGCAGCTGGGTATCGCCGATCAAGCCGGCGAAGCGCGGGCCGAGCACGAGCCCGTCGAGCGCGCCGACCTGCTTGAGCGCCGTCGCCGCGATCGCCGCCAGCCAGACCTTCGCCCACGGCAGCGGCGACACCGAGAAGAAGGCGATCGCTTCGCGGCCGAAGATCTTGTCGCCGATCGGCTTGTCGAGCAGGTTGCCGCTGGGCAGGCAGGTTGCCTGGCCTTCGCGCTGGTAGAGGATGCGCTTGGCCTTGAGCAGCAGGGTCTTGCCGAAGCCCTTGGTGCCGATGACGATGAACTTGTCGTCGCGGCCGGGCGTCAGGAAGGCCTCGATCTCGGCCGTGCGATGCAGCAAGCTCTCGTCGAAGTCCTCGGCGACACGGATGTCGTCTGCATCTACGGTCCAGGCGCGCATCGGCCAGCTCACTTTCGAGGTACGTCGGCAAGCATAGCCGGTCCCCGCGCCGCGGCGCAGGCGGCCGCGCTGGGATGCCTGCGCATCGTGCGGCCGCTGCCGGGCGGGCCAGCGTTGCGACGCGAACGCGGCGGCCTATGCCTGGCGCACGATATCGACCGAAATCTCCACCGCCGCAATCGTTCCGCGGTTCTCGAGCCAATGCGTAGTGTTGCGGTCCTCCGGCCAGCCCACGCCCGGCCCATAGTCGGTGGCAACGCCGTTTCGATGGTCGGTGATCGTGCCTTGAAGGATGTAGACGGTGCCGGGTCGGTCCTTGTGGTCGTGCAACGGCCCGAACACGCCGCCGGGCTCGATGGTCACCAGCCGCATCCGCAACTGGCGGCCCGCCATGCCTTCGATCTCGGGACCGAGATCGAGCGTCGACAGGAGCTGTACCGTGACGCCACGTGTTTCGGGTGCGGCGTGCTCTGTGCTCATCGTTTCCTTCCTCCTTGCGCTCGGGGGCTTGCTGCCCGCACGGCGTCGAACCGCCACCAGGCCGCCCCGGTTGAATCCTCGAGCCATTGCGTCCGGGCCCATGGGCCGCGGCAACGCAGACCGTGCGCTCGCCTCACCGTCCGTACTTCGCCGTGAACGTCGCCGAGCCGAGCTTGTTGGCGTGGATCATGAAGCCGATCAGCGCGGCCGTCGCGTCGGCGGGGACGTCGAGCTTGTCGGTCTTCAGCGCGTAAACGGTGAAGATGTAGCGGTGCGGCTTGTCGCCCTGGGGCGGGCAGGCGCCGCCGAAGGCGTGGCTGCCAAAGTCGGTGCGGCCCTGCAGCGCGCCGGGCGGCAGGCCCTTGCCGTCGGCGCTGCCGGCGCCTTCGGCAAGGCCGGTGCTGTCGGCCGGCAGGTTGTAGACGACCCAGTGCCACCAGCCCGAGCCGGTCGGCGCGTCGGGGTCGTAGACGGTGACGGCAAAGCTCTTCGTGCCAGCCGGCGCGCCGCTCCACTTGAGTTCGGGCGAGACGTTCTTGCCGCTGCAGCCGAAGCCGTTGAAGACCTGGGCGTCGGCAAGCGTCGCGCCGGGCTTGATCGTCGGGCTCGTCAGCGTAAAGGCGGCGGCGTTGGCGAGCGCCGCGGCGCACAGCAGCGCGGCGGCGGCAAGGGTCTGGCGAAGAGTGATTCGCATCGACTTTCTCCTCGGGTTGTCGTTCGGGGGCCGCCATCATGCGCGCGCCCCCGGCCGGCGTGCAAGCGATTGTTCAGCCGATCCAGCCGACGACCGCCAGCCACAGCGGCGCGCTGACGACGAACGCGAAAGTCGAGATGACGATCGCCGCCGTCGCCTCGTGCTCGAGCGTCGCGTAGCGCTGCGCGAAGAGCAGCGAGTTCGAGCCGACCGGCAGCGCCGCGCACAGCACGATCACCGCGAGCGGCATGCCCGACAGGCCGGCGCCCCAGTGCCCGGCGCCGAGCACGAGTGCCGGCAGCAGCACGAGCTTGGCGCCGGCGACGAGGGTCGCGCCGCGCAGCGCGCCGCGCACACCGTAGTGCGCGAGCGACATGCCGATGACGACGAGGCACACCGGCACGACGGCCTGCGCGAGCAACAGCAGCGTCTCGTCGGCGAGCGCCGGCAGCACGAAGCCGGCGAGGTTGATGAGCAGGCCGACCAGCACCGGCAGCACGACCGGATGAATCACCGTGTTGCGCACCGTCGTCGCGAGCGTCCTCGCCAGCGTTTGCCCGCCGCCATGCTGCGCCGCATGGACGCGCGCGAGGTCGAGCTCGACCAGCGTCGTCGCGACCGTCAGCAGCACGAGCGCGTGCAGGCTGACGATCGCGAGGTGGATCGCGAGCCCCTCGACGCCGAACAGCGCCGCCGCCATCGGGATGCCGAGCTGCACCGTGTTGCCGAAACTCACCGCCAGCGCGCGAACGCTCGGCACCGCGGCATCGGCCTCGCGCGCGCGGCGCCCCGCGGCGTAGACGGCGAGCAGGCAGGCGATCACCGGCACGAAGAACGCCGCCAGCGTGCGCCACGGCAGCGCGTGCAGGTCGATGCGTGCCGTGGTGCGAAACAGCAGCGCCGGAACGAACAGGTAGAACGCCGCGTTCGACAGCACGCGCGCGACGTCGCCCTCGCCGATCCAGCGCGCGCGGTCGGCGACGTAGCCGAGCGCGACGATCGCGAAGATCGCGACGAGCTTGAGGAAGATGACGACCGACATCGCCGCGCAGTATCGCGCGGCCGGCGTCAGCTTCGGTGCAGGAGCAGCAGCTCGCGCAGCAGCGCCGTCGCGCGTTCGAGCAGCGGGCCGCGCGCGCGCTGCGCCGAGGTCGCGATCCACAGCGTCGTCTTGAGCGCCGGCGCGACGATCGGCCTGGCGCGAAACGCGTCCTCACCGCCGCGCGACTTCAGCGCGTTGAGCGCGAGCACGGCGTGCAGCGCGTCGTCGCGCACGAGCTCGAGCATCGCCGGCACGCTTTCGATCTCGAGCGCGACGCTCGCCCTGCGCCCCTGGCCGGCGAGCGCCGCTTCGAGCAGCATTCGCACCGAATGCGGCCGGCTCGGGATCACGAGCTCGCGGTCGGCGACCTCGGCGAGCGTGATCGGCGCGCCGACCAGCCGCCCGCCGGGTTTGCGCCGCGCCGAGATCAGGTACAGCGGCTCGTCGAGCACCGGCAGCAGGTCGACCGCTGCCGACGGCGTGACGTTGTAGACGACGGCGCAGTCGACGCGGCCGGTCGCGAGCCACTCCATCGTGTAGTGCGACAGGCCCTCGACGACGCTCAGCGTCGCCGCCGGGAAGCGCTCGCGAAACGCGCGCACCAGCACGCCGCTCAGGCTGCGGCCGACGCTCGGCGGCAGCGCGACGACGAGCCGGCCGCTTGCGGCGTCGCGCTGGTGCTCGATGTCGAGCCGGGCGCGTTCGACCTGGGCGAGGATGCCGCGGCCGTGGTCGAGCAACCTTCGGCCGGCCTCGGTCAGCGTCACGCCGCGGCCGGCGCGCTCGACGAGCGGCTGGCGCAGCTCGACCTCGAGCGCGCGCACCTGGCGGCTGAGCGCCGACTGCGCGACCGCGAGCAGGTTGGCCGCGCGGCTGAAGCTGCCGAGCTCGGCGACCT
>JBDHSE010000155.1:0-6949 GCA_039807955.1 Ideonella sp.
TAGGTGTGCGCCATCTGGCCGACGAGGTACTCGTCGCCGCGCTGGCAGTGGCTCATGATCGCGACGAGGTTGCTCTGCGTGCCGCTCGGCACGAAGAGCGCCGCCTCGAAGCCGAGCATCGCGGCGATGCGCTCCTGCAGCGCGTTGACGGTCGGGTCGTCGCCGAACACGTCGTCGCCGACCTCGGCGTTGGCCATCGCCGCGCGCATTGCCGGCGTCGGCCGCGTCACGGTATCGCTGCGCAGATCGACAAGCTTCATGCCGGCACCCCGAGAAAGTTCTTCAGCATCGCATGCCCATGTTCGCTCAGGATCGATTCGGGATGGAACTGCACGCCTTCGAGCGGCGTCGCCGTGCCGGCGAGGTCGCGCTGGCGCACGCCCATGATCTCGCCGTCTTCGGAGGTGGCCGTGATCTCGAGGCTCGCCGGTAGCGACTCGCGCTCGATCGCGAGCGAGTGGTAGCGGATCACGGTGAACGCGTCCGGCAAGCCGGCGTAGACGCCGCGCCCGTCGTGGCGCACGACGCTCGTCTTGCCGTGCATCAGCCGCTGCGCCCGAACGATCCTGCCGCCGAGCGCCGCGCCGATCGCCTGGTGCCCGAGGCAGACGCCGAGGATCGGCAGCTTTCCCGCGAAGTGCCGGATCGCGTCGATGCAGATGCCCGCCTCGGCCGGCGTGCACGGCCCGGGCGAGAGCACGAGCCTGTCGGGCGCGAGCCCGGCGATGCCTTCCACCGTGATCTCGTCGTTGCGAGACACCCGCACCTCTTCGCCGAGTTCGCCGAAGTACTGCACCAGGTTGTAGGTGAACGAGTCGTAGTTGTCGATCATCAGCAGCATGATCAGAACCCCTCCTCGACCAGCTCCGCCGCCCTGATCAGCGCCCGCGCCTTGGCCTCGGTCTCGCGCCACTCCATCTCGGGCAGCGAATCGGCGACGACGCCTGCCGAGGCTTGCACGTGAAGCATGCCGTCCTTGACGATGCCGGTGCGGATCGCGATCGCGACGTCCATGTCGCCGGCGAAGCTGAGATAGCCGCAGGCGCCGCCGTAGATGCCGCGCTTGACGGGCTCGAGCTCGTCGATGATCTCCATCGCCCGCACCTTGGGCGCGCCGGTCAGCGTGCCGGCCGGGAAGGTCGCGCGCAGCACGTCCAGATTCGTCATGCCGTCTTTCAGCAGGCCCTCGACGTTGCTGACGATGTGCATCACGTGCGAATAGCGTTCGACGACGAAGGCCTCGGTCACCTTGACGCTGCCGGTCTTCGCGATGCGGCCGATGTCGTTGCGCGCGAGGTCGATCAGCATCACGTGCTCGGCGCGCTCCTTCGGGTCGGCGAGCAGTTCGGCTTCGAGCGCCTTGTCCTGCTCGGGCGTCGCGCCGCGCGGCCGGGTGCCGGCCAGCGGCCGGATCGTCACCTTCTCGCCTTCGCTCACGTGCTCGTGGCGGACGAGGATCTCGGGGCTCGCGCTGACGATCTGGAAGTCGCCCATGTCGTAGAAGAACATGTACGGCGACGGGTTCAGCGAGCGCAGCGCGCGGTACAGCGACAGCGGGCTCTCGGTGTAACGCTTCTGCAGGCGCTGGCCGATCTGCACCTGCATCATGTCGCCGGCGGCGATGTAGTCCTTCGCGCGCTCGACGGCGGCGATGTAGTCGGCCTTCGCGAACCCGCGCTCGACGCCCTGCGCCGCGACGCGCCGCACCTGCGGCGCGTGGACGCTCGTTTCGAGCTTGTCGCCGAGCTCGGCGAGCCGCCGCTTGGCCTTGAAGTAGGCCTCGGGCTCGCCCGGGTCGGCGTAGACGATCAGGTAGAGCTTGCCCGACAGGTTGTCGATCACGGCGAGTTCTTCGCATTGCAGCAGCAGGATGTCGGGCACCTCGATGCCGCCCTCCTTCCACGTGTTCGCGAGCCGCGGCTCGATGTAGCGCACCGCGTCGTAGCCGAAGTAGCCGGCGAGCCCGCCGCAGAACCGCGGCAGCCCCGGGCGCAGCGCGACCTTGAAGCGTTGCTGGTAGGCCTCGATGAAGGCGAGCGGGTCGCCGTCGTGCGTCTCGACGACGGCGCCGTCGGTGACGACTTCGGTGCGAAAGCCGGTCGTCCGCAGCAGCGTGCGCGCCGGCAGGCCGATGAACGAATAGCGCCCGAAGCGCTCGCCGCCGACGACCGATTCGAGCAGGAAGCTGTTCCTGTCGCCGCCTTCGGCATAGGCGAGCTTCAGGTACAGCGACAGCGGCGTCTCGAGGTCGGCGAACGCCTCGACGAGCAGCGGGATGCGGTTGAAGCCGCTTGCGCCAAGGCTCTTGAATTCGAGTTCGGTGATCACGTCTGGAAGACCTTCCACGACCCCGCGGCGGCGCGCGGGGCGATTCGTTTCGATCAGGGCCGTGCGGCCCGGTGGGGGTCGGATCGCAAGACAGACGCGTCACGCGCCCGCCGCGATCCCTTCGGCGCCTAGGCCGGCGAGACGTGCGAACGCCAGGGCCAGGCTCCCCGGTCGTGCGACCTGTGCGTGAAAGTGCGCGCGCAGAACATGCGAAAAGTGTAGCAGCCGATTCGCGTGCCCCGATCGCGCCTGTTCAGTCGCACTTCGCGAGCGAGCTCGACAGCGCGTCGATGTCGATATGGTCGAGCCGATCGACGAACGCGTCGGCGTCGAGCCCGTGCACCGGTTCGCCGTGGTTGTAGCCGTAGCCGACGAGGACGACCGGGCAACCCGCCGCGCGCGCCGCCTGCGCGTCGTTGCGCGAGTCGCCGATCATCAGCGTGCGCCGCGGCTCGCTCGCGAGCGCCGCGCAGGCCTCGATCAGCGGCAGCGGGTCGGGCTTGCGCCGCGCGAACGCATCGCCGCCGAAGACGCAGCGAAAGTGCTGCGCCAGCCCCTTGTGCTGCAGCAGCTCGCGCGCGAAGACGGTCGGCTTGTTCGTCACGCAGGCCAGCCGCAGGCCGCGCGCAGAAAGCCGTGCCAGACCCTCGGCGACTCCCGGGTAGACCGTCGCGTGAACGCCGTTGATCGCGCGGTAGTGCCGCTGATAGCTCGCGAACGCGGCGTCGTAGAGCGCGGCGTCGGCGCCCACTTCGGCGAGCGTGCAGCGCAGCAGATGCTCCGAACCTCGGCCTACGGTGCGCGCGACGAAGTCGTGATCGACGACCGGCAAGCCGAAGCCGGCCAGCATCGCGCCAAGCGCGGCGACGAAGTCGTCGATCGTATCGACGAGCGTGCCGTCGAGATCGACGATCGCGGCTTCGATCGCGGTGGCGGGCTGATGATCGGCAGGCAAGACAGATGGTTGAACTTGGTCGCAACGGGGCGATTGTCGCCGCACGGGCTGGCCCGTCCGGGCGCAAACCGGCGTCAGGCCGCGGCTTCGAGCGCGCGGCGAAGATCGTCGAGCCGATGCGCCCAGAACACGACCATCGGCGTCGCCTGCGCCTCGCCCACGTAGCGCGGATTGAACACGCCCTGCAGCGCGACCGCCGGCACCACCTGCTGGTCGCCGAACTGCTGCAGCCACGCCCGCGCGTTTTGCACCGTCTCTTTGTTCAACCGCTTGCGGCTGTTGATCTCGCTGTTCGAGCCCTTGCATTCGATCGCGAGCAGGCGCCCGTCGTCGAGGCGCACGACGACATCGGCGTTGTCGCTGCCGAGGTTCACCTGCGTCGCGAACGTGCGCCGCGCCGGCGAATCGTTCAGCAGGTTGCGAATGCCGATGGCGGGGCGTTCGGCGTGGCGCCAGCCGGCACCGATCAAGAGGCCCCGGACCGCCCCCTCGACCATTGCCTTCTCTTCGCTGCGACGCTGTACCTGCACGCGCTGCGATGCGGTCAGCACCGTGCTCGCGAGGACGGCGGCGGCGGCCTCCTCGCGCGTCGGCTCTCGATCCTCGACGATCCACGGAAAGCGCCGCGGGTCGATGATCGCGCGCATCACGGCGAGCAACCGCTCCTGGCGCTCGCTGTCGGTCACGGCGGCGGAGAACCTGGTTTCGGCCAGCGTCTCGAGGTCGTCCTCGGAGATCGGCGGCGCGCCGAGGTAGCGAAACGCGGTGCGTCCCGCGTCTGTCGCCCACAGGCGGGCGAGAAGCTCGTTGCCTCGGGCACCACCCGCGAGTGCCGCACGCAGTTCGCCGATCAGCGCCTCGTGATGCGGCAGCGACGCATCGAACGCGGCGAGGTAGCGATCGGCCGGCTCGCCCAGGCGACGGGCGCGAAAGTCGCTTCGCGCGGCGAGCGCGTCGGACTCGATGTCCTCGGGCGTCCAGCGCGCGAAGCCCGCGAACCAGGCGGCGCTCATGAATCGGCAGCGAGCAGTTCGCCCGGAACGCGCAGCCGCGCCACGTCGCTCGGCTCGAACTTCGACAGGCCGCCGCCGTACACCCGCCCGCTGTTCGGATCGGTCGTCGTGTTCAAGAAGTGCAGCAGCCCATCGAGCACCGGCTGGGGCATCGCGGCGCGCGGGTAGAGGCCGTGCGCGATGTTGATGAAGCTCGCGCGTTGCGGATTTGCGCGAAACACCGGCGGCCTGCGCCCCATGTAGCTGACGAAGGCGGCCGGCGGCTCGCGCATGCCGACCCGATACCAGGGTGTGCGATGGCGCGCGATGTAGCCCTTGTCGGCACCGAGCAGCCGCGCGCGTTCGACGATGCGCTGCGCCGCCTCGCGCTCGTCTTCCGGCAGATTCTCCAGTTCGGCCGGCAGATCGACGACGCGGTGCAGGCGCGCAAGGTCCGCCTCGCTGCGCACCCGGTCTTCGATGATCTCGGCCGCGCGCGTGACAGCCGTAATCGCGACTGCCGACGACAGGCCGTGCAGCAGATCGCTGTGGGCGGGAATGACCCAGGCCTCGTTGCAGCCCGTGACCTGCCCGCGGGTGATGCGAAACAGCTCGCCGAGCTCGACGCCGGTGCAGGGCGCGGGCCCCGCCTCGCGACACAACGGTGACCAGCGCGCCGCATCGCGCAATGCCCGCGGATCGAGTTGGCGCACCGGATGCAAGCGCCGGCCGGCGATCGATCCGAGATGCACCGTTTCGCCAGCACTATCTTTCGCCAGCTCGACAACGACCGACGAGACGAGCGCGTCGGCGAAGACCGGCTCGCCCGGCAGCGCCAGCCACAGCGAGCGCAGCGCGTGGCTTGGCAGGTTCGCGCACAGTTCGCGCAGCGCGCGGCCGTAGCCGTTGTCGAGCCACTCGGCGGCGGTGACGAAGAGCATCAGGTCGCCGTCGCGCATCGTCGTCGCCGCGCGCAGCATGAAGTGCGCGTGCAGCCCGGCAAGCTGCGACGCCGCGATGCCGAGTGCGGCCATCGTGTCGCGGTACCACGCCTTCCAGTCGGGGCCGATCTCGTGGTGCCGCACGTACGGCGGGTTGCCGACAAAGAGCGTGCGCCCGCGCAGCGCCAACGCCGCGCAGCGAAAGTCGGCCTCGACGACTTCGACGCGATGCGCGAGCGCGCTGTCCTGCAGCCGCCGGCGCAGCAGTGACGCCATCTCCGGATGCGCCTCGACGGCGATCACCTTCGCATGCGGAAACCGTTGCGCGGCGGCGATCGCGAAGCGGCCGCTGCCGGCGCCGCAATCGACGACGGTGTCGAAGCCACCGCGGCTCGCGGCGAGTTCGAGCATGCGTTCGACGAGCCACGGCGGCGTCAGCGTGATGCCGTCGGCGCGCCGCGCCTGCGGCGTGTTCGCGTTGCTGTAGGCCTCGCCGAGCGCGTCGTCCGCCGCGACGGCATCGAACAGATCGGCCTGGGCGAGCGTTGCCGGCATCGGACTGGCCGTCGCGCGCGGGCCTCAGCGCGCGATCGCCGCCCGCAGCGCGGCGATCACGGCCTTGTAGTCCGGCTGGCCGAAGATCGCGCTGCCGGCGACGAAGGTGTCGGCGCCGGCGTCGTGGGCGGCGCGGATCGTTTCGGCGTTGATGCCGCCATCGACCTCGAGGCGGATGTCGCGGCCGCTGGCGTCGATCAGCTTCCTCACGCGCTCGATCTTCTTCAGCGCGCCGGGGATGAAGCTCTGGCCGCCGAAACCCGGGTTCACGCTCATCACGAGGACGATGTCGAGGCGGTCGATCTCCCACTCGAGCACGTCGAGCGATGCCGCCGGGTTGAACACGAGGCCGGCCTTGCAGCCGGCGGCCTTGATGAGCTGCAGCGTGCGATCGACGTGCAGGCTCGCCGCGGGGTGGAAGCTGATGCTGTCGGCGCCGGCGTCGGCGAACGCCTGCGCGAGCGCATCGACCGGCTGCACCATCAGATGGACGTCGATCGGGACCCGGCCGCCGTCGGCGCGCACCGCGTGCTTGCGCAGCGCGTGGCAGACCATCGGCCCGAAGGTGAGGTTGGGGACGTAATGGTTGTCCATCACGTCGAAGTGAATCCAGTCGGCGCCGGCGGCGATCACGTCGCGCAACTCGTCGCCGAGGCGGGCGAAGTCGGCCGAAAGCAGGCTGGGGGCGATCAGTGCCTGGTGCATGGCGAGTATGAAGGAGCGCGAAAGGCGCAGCGCGATTCTAGGTTTGCGCGGCGGCGCGCCGCGCGCTGCCCGGATAATGCGCCCATGCCCGGACCCGAGTTCACCTGCACCGTCAGCGTGCGGCCGCTGCCCGAACGATCGCAGCCCGAAGCCGGGGAGCACGCCTTCGCCTACACGGTGCGGATCACGAACAGCGGCGCCGTCGCGGGGCAGTTGATCGCCCGCCACTGGATCATCACCGACGCGACCGGGCGCATTCAGGAGGTGCGCGGCCTGGGCGTTGTCGGCAAGCAGCCGCTGCTGCAGCCGGGCGAGAGCTTCGAGTACACGAGCTGGCTGCGGCTGGCGACGCCGAGCGGCACGATGCGCGGCACTTACTTCTGCATGACCGACGAGGCGCAGCCGTTCGAGGCGGCGGTCGGCGAATTCGCGCTCGCCCTTGCGTCGGCGCTGCATTGACGGCGGTGGCGGGC
>JBDHSE010000156.1:0-6931 GCA_039807955.1 Ideonella sp.
CGACGTGGACCTCGATGAATTCATCTTCCGCCAGCAGCGCGCGCGCCATCGCGCGCTCGGCGCGAAACGGCGAGATGAACGCGGCGATCACGATCAGCCCGGCGTCGACCATCAGGCGCGCGACTTCGGCGACGCGGCGCACGTTCTCGACCCGGTCGGCGTCGGTGAAGCCGAGGTCGCGGTTCAGGCCGTGGCGCACGTTGTCGCCGTCGAGCAGGTAGCTGCGCCGGCCCATCGCGTAGAGCTTCTTCTCGACGAGGTTGGCGATCGTCGACTTGCCCGCTCCCGACAGGCCGGTCATCCAGATCAGCGCCGGCCGCTGGCCGTTCAGCGTCGCGCGCGCGGCCTTGTCGATGTCGACGTACTGCAGGTGGATGTTGTGCGCGCGGCGCAGCGCGAAGTGCAGCATGCCGGCGCCGACCGTGTTGTTCGTCAGACGGTCGATCAGGATGAAGCCGCCGGTCTCGCGGTTCGCGGTGTAAGGATCGAAGGCGACGAGCTGGTCGAGCGACAGGTTGCACACGCCGATCTCGTTCAGGGCTAGCGTCTTGGCGGCCAGGTGCTCGAGCGTGTTGACATTCACCTTGTGCTTGGGCTCGGTGACCGTCGCGCTCACGCTGCGGGTGCCGATCTTCATGACGTAGGCGCGGCCGGGCAGCATCGGTTCCTCGCCCATCCACACCAGCGTCGCCTCGAACTGGTCGGCCACTTCGGCCGGCTTTTCGGCATCGCTGATCATGTCGCCGCGCGAGATATCGACCTCGTCGGCCAGCGTGAGGGTGATCGACTGGCCGGCGACGGCGAGCGGCAGGTCGCCGTCCGCGGTGACGATGCGCGCTACCGTGCTTTCGCGCCCCGACGGCTGGATGCGGATGCGGTCGCCGGGCTTGACGCTGCCGCCGGCGATGGTGCCGCAAAAGCCGCGGAAGTCGTGGTTCGGGCGGTTCACCCACTGCACCGGCAGGCGGAATGCAGCAGCCTGCTGGCGCAGATCGTCGACCTCGACGGTTTCCAGGTAGGCCATCAGCGTCGGCCCGTGGTACCAGGGGGTGTGCTCGCTCTTGGCGAGGATGTTGTCGCCGCGCAGCGCGGAGAGCGGGATCGGCACGATGTCCTGCAAGCCGATCTGGTCCGCGAAATCGCGGTATTCGCCCTCGATGGTGCGAAAGATCTCCTCCGAGTAGTCGACGAGGTCGAGCTTGTTGATCGCGAGCACCACCTTGCGGATGCCGATCAGGTGCGCCAGGTAGCTGTGGCGGCGCGTCTGCGTGAGCACGCCCTTGCGGGCGTCGATCAGGATCACGGCGACGTCGGCGGTGGAGGCGCCGGTGATCATGTTGCGCGTGTACTGCTCGTGGCCCGGGGTATCGGCGACGATGAACTTGCGCCGCTCGGTGGCGAACAGGCGGTAGGCGACGTCGATCGTGATGCCCTGCTCGCGCTCGGCGGCCAGGCCGTCGACCAGCAGCGCGAAGTCGATCGCATCGCCCTGCGTGCCCCACTTGCGGCTGTCGGCCTCGACCGCGGCGAGCTGGTCGTCGTAGAGCATCTTCGATTCGTAGAGCATGCGCCCGATCAGCGTGCTCTTGCCGTCGTCGACGCTGCCGCAGGTGATGAACCTGAGCAGCCCCTTGTTCTCTTGCGTGCTCATCAGAAATATCCTTCCTGCTTCTTCTTTTCCATCGACGCCGCGGCGTCGTGGTCGATCATGCGGCCCTGGCGCTCGCTGCTGCGCGAGCGCAGCATCTCGTCGATGATGGCGGCGAGCGTATCGGCGTCGCTTTCGATCGCGCCGGTCAGCGGGTAGCAGCCGAGGGTGCGAAAGCGCACCTTGCGCATCACCGGCACCTCGCCGGCATTGAGCGGCATGCGCTCGTCGTCGACCATGATGAGCGCGCCGTCGCGCTCGACGACCGGGCGCTCGGCGGCGAAATACAGCGGCACGATCGGAATCTGCTCGGCTTCGATGTACTGCCAGACGTCGAGCTCGGTCCAGTTCGACAGCGGAAAGACGCGGATCGATTCGCCCTTGTGCTTGCGCGCGTTGTAGAGGTGCCAGAGTTCGGGGCGCTGGTTCTTCGCGTCCCAGCGGTGCTGGTGGCTTCGAAACGAGAAGATGCGCTCCTTGGCGCGCGACTTTTCCTCGTCGCGCCGCGCGCCGCCGAAGGCGACGTCGAAGCCGTACTGGTCGAGCGCCTGCTTCAGGCCCTGCGTCTTCCACATGTCGGTGTGGATCTGCGAGCCGTGGTCGAACGGGTTGATGCCGAGCGCGGCGGCCTCCGGGTTCTGGTGGACGAGCAGCTTCATGCCCGACTCGGCGGCCATGCGCTCGCGAAGTGCGTACATGTCGCGGAATTTCCAGGTCGTATCGACGTGCAGCAGCGGGAACGGCGGCGGCGACGGATAGAAGGCCTTGCGCGCGAGGTGCAGCATCGTCGCGCTGTCCTTGCCGATCGAATAGAGCATCACCGGGTTGTCGGCTTCGGCGACGACCTCGCGCATGATGTGGATGCTCTCGGCTTCCAGTTGCTGCAGATGGGTGAGTTTCATGGGGCGGGAAACGGCATGGGCCGGTCGGGGAAGCGGTGCGGTAGCGCTCGGTTGGATCGGGTGCGCGAAGGGGTCATTCAGGAACCGAGGGATGCCGTGCCTCGACATGCAAGTGCCGACGCGGCGGTGAAAGCGCACGCCGGCAGCCGACGGCCGGCCGCGCGATCAACGGACAATATAAGTTCGGCCACGCGCCGGAAATCCTTGATTCATGGGGTGGCTGATGGCGGACGCCGAATTGCTCGAATCCATCACGAAGATCGCGCGCGACGCGGGCGACTTGATCCTGCGGGTCTATGCGACCGATTTCGCAGTCCGCGGCAAGGACGACGCATCGCCGGTGACCGAGGCCGACGAGCGCGCCGAAGCGCTGATCCTGAAGGAACTTGCGGCGCTTGCGCCGGGCATTCCGGTCGTCGCCGAGGAATCGGTCGCTGCCGGCCGCGCGCCCGATCGGGCACGGCTCGCCGACCGCTTCTGGCTCGTCGATCCGCTCGATGGGACGAAGGAGTTCATCGGCCGCAACGGCGAGTTCACGGTCAACATCGCGCTCGTCGAGCGCGGCGCGCCGCTGCTGGGCGTCGTGTTCGCGCCTGCGCTCGGACGGTTGTTCGGTGGTTGCCGCGGCAGCGGCGCGTTCGTCGAGGATGGTGCGGGCCGCAGGGCTATCCGCTGCCGCGCAGTGCCCGAAGTCGGGCTGACGGTTGTCGCGAGCCGATCGCACGGCGATGCGGCGGCGCTCGACGCCTTCCTCGCCGGGCGCAAGGTGGCGCGCCTCGCGAACGCCGGCTCGTCGCTCAAGCTGTGCCTGATCGCCGCCGGCGAGGCCGATCTGTACCCGCGCCTGGGGCGCACGATGGAGTGGGACATCGCTGCCGGCCATGCGGTGCTCGCCGCCGCCGGCGGCAGCGTGCGCCGCATCGACAGCGGCGAGCCTCTGGGCTACGGCAAGTCGAGCTTCGAGAACCCGCACTTCGTCGCGTCGGGCCGGGGCTGAACTCAGCTTCGACTTCAGCCGGGCGTGCGGCCGTAGTTGTCCTCGAAGCGAACGATGTCGTCCTCGCCGAGGTAGCTGCCCGACTGCACCTCGATGATCTCGAGCGGCAGCTTGCCGGGGTTCGCAAGGCGGTGGACGGTGCCGAGCGGGATGTAGGTGCTCTGGTTCTCGGTCAGCAGCATCACCTTGTCGCCGTTCGTCACCTCGGCCGTGCCGCTGACGACGATCCAGTGCTCGGCGCGGTGGTGGTGCTTTTGCAGGCTGAGCGACGCGCCGGGCTTGACCATGATGCGCTTGACCTGGAAGCGCGGGCCGTGGTCGATGCTGTCGTACCAGCCCCAGGGGCGGTGCACCTGTCGATGCAGAGTGTGCTCGCTGCGGCCGGCGGCGCCGAGTTCGGCGACGATGTGCTTCACGTCCTGGCTGCGGTCGCGGCCGGCGACAAGGACGGCGTCCGACGTCTCGACGACGACGACGTTGTCGAGGCCGACGACGCCGACGAGCCGGTTCGTCGCGTGCACCAGCGTGTTGCGGCTGTCGTGCAGCAGCGCGTCGCCTCGGTGGGCATTGCCTGCGGCGTCCTTCGCGCTCACCTGCCAGACGCCGTCCCAGGCGCCGAGGTCGCTCCAGCCGGCGGCAAGCGGCATCATGCGGATCGGGAATGCGGCCGAGCCGGGGCACTTCTCCATCACCGCGTAGTCGACCGACTCGGCCGGGGTCGCCTCGAACTCGGCTCGACCGGGGCGCACGAACGGCGCATCGACGGTCCGCGCGCGCCACGCGGCGCGCGTCGCGTCGGCGATGTCGCGGCGAAACGCGTCGAGTGCGGCAAGCCAGGCCGAAGCGCGCATCACGAACATGCCGCCGTTCCAGTAGAAATGGCCCTGCGCGAGGTAGCGCTGCGCCGTCGCGAGGTCGGGCTTCTCGACGAAGCGCTTCACGGTGTACGGCGCCGTGCCCGAGGCGTCGGCCTCGATGTAGCCGAAGCCCGTCTCCGGCCGTTCGGGCTGGATGCCGAGGATCACGATGCCGCCCGTTGCCGCGCTGCGGATCGCAGCCTGCAGCGCCTGCGTGAATGCAGGTTCGTCGGTGACGGTCTGGTCGGCTGGGGTGACGACGAGCACCGGGTCGGCGCCCGCCTCGATCGCGTGCAGCGCGGCGAGCGTCACGGCGGGTGCGGTATTCCGGCCGATCGGCTCGAGCAGCACGCTGCAGCCGTCGCGCGAGACTTCGCGAAGCTGGTCGAGCACGAGGAAGCGGTGCTCGTCGTTGCCGACGATGCACGGCGGGGCGACGACGATGTCGTCGGCGCCGAGTGCGGCAAGCCGCGACACGGCCTGCTGAAAGAGGCTGCGGTTGCCCTGCAGGACGAGGAACTGCTTCGGATGCTGGGCGCGCGACAGCGGCCACAGCCGGGTGCCGCTGCCGCCGGCCATGACGACGGGTTGCGCGGCGATCGGGGAAGTCGATGGCGTCATGGTGCGGGGTCGGCGGTATGCAGTGCGGTCTGGTCGGCGAGGTAGTCGCGGTACGCGACGCGCAGGCCGTCGGCAAGCGAGGTCGTCGCCGTCCAGCCGGCGGCTGCCAGCAGGCTCACGTCGAGCAGCTTGCGCGGCGTGCCGTCGGGCATCGAGGCATCGAACACGATCTCGCCCTGGAAGCCGGTGACGTCCTTGATCAGCAGCGCAAGTTCGGCGATCGTCAGATCGACACCGGTGCCGACGTTGACGAGCGGCGGCTCGAAGCGGCCGCTGATGGATTCGTCGCTGCCGAGCAGGGCGTCGAACTTCGCATCGGGCAGGCTCATCAGGAAGACGCAGGCGGCGGCCATGTCGTCGCTGAACATGAACTCGCGCCGCACCGTGCCGGTGCCCCAGACGACGACCTTGTCGGCGCCGCTTGTCTTGGCCTCGTGAAACTTGCGCAGCAGCCCCGGGATGACGTGGCTGTTCCGGGCGTGATAGTTGTCGCCCGGGCCGTACAGGTTGGTCGGCATCGCGGCCAGGAACCGCGTGCCGTACTGGCGGTTGTAGCTCCAGCACATCTCGATGCCGGCGATCTTGGCGAGCGCGTACGGCCGGTTCGTCGGCTCGAGCGGGCCGGTCAACAGCGATGCTTCGCGTAGCGGCTGCGCAGCCAGCTTCGGGTAGATGCAGCTCGAGCCGAGGAACAGCAGCCGCTTCACGCCGAACTGCCACGCGGCGTGGATGACGTGGGTCTGGATTGCGAGGTTGTCGTGGATGAACTCGGCCGGATAGGTGTTGTTGGCGACGATGCCGCCGACCTTGGCGGCGGCGAGGAAGACGTACTCGGGCCGCTCGGCGTCGAAGAAGTCGCGCACCGCGCCGGCATCGGTCAGGTCGAGTTCGGCGTGGGTGCGCAGCAGCAGGTTCGCGTGGCCCGCCGATTGCAATCTGCGAACGATCGCCGAGCCGGCGAGGCCGCGATGGCCGGCGACGTAGATGCGGGCGTCGTGCTTCATCGCCCGCGTCACTCGTTGTAGTCGTAGGCCTTGAATCCGGCCTGCTTGACGAGGCTGTCGCGGCGTGCGGCGGCGTAGTCGGCCTCTACCATCTCGCGCACCAGTTCGTCGAAGCTTGTCTTCGGTGTCCAGCCAAGCTGTGTCCTGGCCTTGCTCGCATCGCCGAGCAGCGTCTCGACCTCGGTCGGCCGGAAGTAGCGCGGATCGACGCGCACGATGACCGCGCCGACTTGGCAGTTCGCCTTGATCTCGCCACCCACCGGGTCGATGCGCGCGACGGTGCCGATCTCGTTCCTGCCTTCGCCGCTGAATTCGATTGTGATGCCGAGTTCGCGCGCGGCGCACTCGACGAACCGGCGGACGCTGTTTTGCACGCCGGTCGCGATCACAAAGTCCTCGGGTGCGTCCTGCTGCAGCATCAGCCACTGCACCTGCACGTAGTCGCGCGCATGGCCCCAGTCGCGCAGCGCGGAGAGGTTGCCGAGGTACAGGCAGTCCTGCAGGCCGAGCGCGATGCGCGAGATCGCGCGTGTGATCTTGCGCGTGACGAAGGTCTCGCCACGCAGCGGGCTCTCGTGGTTGAAGAGGATGCCGTTGCAGGCGTAGAGGCCGTAGGCCTCGCGGTAGTTGACGGTGATCCAGTAGCCGTAGAGCTTGGCGACGGCGTAGGGGCTGCGCGGGTAGAACGGCGTCTTCTCGTTCTGCGGCGTCTCCTGCACCTGGCCGTAGAGCTCGCTGGTTGACGCTTGATAAAAGCGCGTCTTCTTCTCGAGGCCGAGGATGCGGATGGCTTCCAGCAGCCGCAGCGTGCCGACGGCGTCGGCGTTGGCGGTGTACTCGGGCGTCTCGAAGCTGACGGCGACGTGGCTCATCGCGGCGAGGTTGTAGATCTCGTCGGGCTG
>JBDHSE010000157.1:0-6926 GCA_039807955.1 Ideonella sp.
TCGAAGCTGCAGACTGGCGCCGAAATGCTGCTCTATTCGGTCAATGCGATCACGTCGGGCAGCACAGAATCGCAGGGCGAGGTGACGGTGCGCCTGCAGCAAGGGGGCCGGGTCGTCAACGGCGTCGGCGCCGACCCGGACATCATCGTCGCATCGGCCAAGGCCTACCTGTCGGCGTTGAACAAGCTGCAGAGCAAGCACGAGCGCGTCGCGGCCCAGGGTTGATGCGGCGGCTTGGGCGGAGGTCTGGGAACGGGCTGGCGACATCCCGATGCGTAACTTGAGGAGTACGACGTAAGTTTTTGATCTTGCGGATTATTTTTCTATCCAATAGACTTCGTCCAAGTCACCACCCAAGGACCGAGCGTTGTTGATCCTGCGAACCACCCAGAAACGCCTTCGATTGACGCTCCAGGCGCTCGCCGTTGCGGTGCTGTTGCCGGTCGCGCTGCAGAGCGCGCAGGCCGCGCCGAAGGCAGCCAAGAAGTCCGCCAAGGCGGTCGCCACGGCGCCGGCGGCCAAGTCGGCGACGAAGTCCCGCCGCACGAAGACGGCCAAGCGGCACAGCGTGGTGAGCGTCGCGGCGCAGAAGCCGTCGTTCGGTTCGCTCTACGGCCTGCACGAGACGAGCGATCCGCTCGACCTGAAGTCGAGCGTCGCTTACGTCCTCGACCCGGACACGCAGGAAGTCCTGCTCAGCAAGAACGCGCAGGCGGTGCTGCCGATCGCGTCGATCACGAAGCTGATGACGGCGCTCGTCCTCACCGAGGCGAAGCTGCCGCTCGACGAGATGATCACCGTCACCGAGGACGACGTCGATACCGAGAAGGCGACCCGCTCGCGGCTGACGGTCGGCACCCGTCTGAGCCGCGAGGAGATGCTGCATCTGGCGTTGATGTCGTCGGAGAACCGCGCCGCCCATGCGCTCGGCCGCACCTATCCCGGCGGGCTCGACGTCTTCGTCGCGAAGATGAACGCCAAGGCGCACGAACTCGGCATGGTCAACACCTTCTACGTCGAGCCGACCGGGCTGTCGAGCAAGAACCAGTCGAGCGCGCGCGATCTGGCGACGCTCGTCGCGGCCGCGAGCCAGGTGCCGCTGATCCGCGAGCTGTCGACCTCGCCCGAGTACCAGGTCGAGGTCGGGCGCAACGAGCTGACGTTTCGCAACACCAACGGCCTGGTGCGCAGCCCGTCGTGGAACATCGACGTGCAAAAGACCGGCTACATCTCCGAGGCCGGGCGCTGCCTCGTGATGCAGGCGCAGATGGCCGGCCGCAAGCTCATCATGATCTTCCTCGACTCGGCCGGCAAATACTCGCGCATCGGCGATGCGGAGCGGGTGCGCCGCTGGATCACGGAGAACGCGCCGGACGTCTCGGCATCGCCGGTGGTGCATGCCGGCGCGAAGCTGCAATCCTGAGCGCCGCGCGCCTCACGAGACCTCTCGGGGCACAGCTACACGCGGTGCCCGAGCGTCGCCGAGATCTGCACCGCCACCAGCTTGAGCCGGTCGATCCAGCCGTCTTCCAGGCGGTCGGCGGGCGCCGAGATCGACAGACCGGCGACGAGCTTGTGCTGATCGTCGTAGATGCCGGCGGCCATGCAGCGCACGCCGAGCTCGAGTTCCTCGTCGTCGCGCGCGACGCCGCTTTGGCGCACCTTCGCCAGTTCGCGTTCGAGGGCGGCGTACTCGGTGATGCTGTTGCGCGTGTGGCCGGCGAGTCCGGTGCGCGTCGCGTAGGCGCGCACGCGCTGCGGGTCGTCCTCGGCGAGGAAGAGCTTGCCGACCGACGTGAGGTGCAGCGGCGCACGGCCGCCGACCGAGCGCACGACCTGCATGCCCGAGCGCTCGCTGTAGCTGCGCTCGATGTAGACGATCTCGTCGCCCTGGCGCATCGACAGGTTGACCGGCTGGTTCGTCAGCCGGTGCAGTTCGCGCATCGGGCCGAGCGCGGCGTCGCGCACGTCGAGCCGCGCCTTGACGAGGTTGCCGAGTTCGAGCAACCGCATGCCGAGCCGGTAGCTGCCCGCCTGCGGCCGATCGACGAGGCCGCCGATCATCAGGTCGTTGAGGATGCGGTGCGCGGTGGACGGGTGCAGCCCGGTCTCGGCGGCGATCACCTTCAGCGAAACCGGGTCCGGGTACGCCGCGAGCACGTCGAGCAGCGCGAACGTTCGCTCGAGGACCTGGATGGTCGGCGGGATCCCGGGCGTCTTGGGCATGGCGGGCATTTTGCCGCAGTCTCTTTTGCATCGCGAAACCGGATGACGATAAGCGGAATCATCCGGAACATCCCGCAGCCGGCTCGGGTCAGCGCCTGATGCGCGTCGCAACAACAACGCAATGGTTGCGATCGCGCGGCGCGGGCTTTTCGCTGCTCGTCGCGGCGCTGCTCTGCGGCTGCGGCATGTCGGCCCAAGGCAAACCGCCGGGCGCTGCACCTGCCGTGGCGGGCAAGCCGGCGCCACCCGCACAGTCCGATGCGCCGGCGGCGCCTGCACCGGCAACGTCGACCCCGGCATCGCCCGGCGCGGCATCGGCGGTTCGCATTCCGGCGTGGATCACCGTGCCGCGCATCTCGGGCCGGCTGACGAGCAAAGACCTCGGCCTCGTCATCAACACCGCCGACCCCTACTCGGTCGAGGTCGGCGAGTTCTATATCAAGGCGCGCAAGCTCGCGCCGGAGCAGGTGTTGCGCGTCGAACTGCCGGTGCGCGCGCGGCTCACGCCTGATGAATTCCGCGCCTTCGACCGCAAGGTCTCGCTCTACTTCGGCGCCGACATCCAGGCGCTGGCGCTGGCCTGGGTCAAGCCGTTTGCCGTCGCCTGCAATTCGATCACCGCCGCGCTAGGGCTCGGCTTCGACGGCGAACTGTGCGAACACAGCTGCGAGCCGCCGCTGCGCTTCTCGCCGTACTTCAACTCGGCGACGGCGCGTCCGTACACCGACCTCGGCCTGCGCTTGTCGATGCTGCTCGCGGCCGACGATGTCGCCGGCGCGAAGGCGATGATCGAGCGCGGCGTCGCGTCCGACCACACGCTCGGCCTGCGCGGCGCGCCGCCGGTGAATGCCTGGTTCGTCATCACGCCGGATCGGGCGCGCAGTTCGCGCGCGTTGTTCTTCCCGCCGCCGGGCCGGCTCGATCGCGCGGGCATCGACGTCCACGTCGAGAGAACGACGGCGATCGAGAACGTCGACCGCGTGCTGCTGTACCTGACGGGTCTCGTGCGCGTCCCGAAGCTCGACACCATCGGCTGGGTGCCGGGCGGGGTGGGCGATCATCTGACCTCGGTCGGCGGCATCCTCGACGGCAGCGGCAGCCAGATGAGCGCGACGGCGTGGATCGCGTCGGGCGCGACGGCGAGCTACGGCACGGTGAGCGAGCCCTGCTCGCATCCGCAGAAGTTCCCGTACGGGCAGGTATTGCTGTTGCAGTACGCGCAAGGTGCGAGCGTGATCGAGGCGTACTGGAAGAGCGTCGCCTGGCCTCAGCAGGGCGTCTTCATCGGAGAGCCGCTCGCCGCCCCGTTCGCGCGGCGCTGAGCGGAGTCGGCGCCGCCGGCGCGATCGCGTTCGAGCGCGTCGATCGCACCGACACCGCTGCGCACCGCTCCCTCGAGCGTCGCCGGGTACGGCCCCTCGACATAGTCGCCGGCGGCGGCAAGGCCGCGCGCGATCGGCTGCGCCGGGCGTTGCAGGTTCGGCGTGCAGACGAAGGTCGCACGCTTCTCGGTGAAGATGCGCACGAGTTCGAGCGGCGCGCGCAGTTGCGCGGCCAACGCGCCGCGCGCCTGTTCGAGAACCGCCTGCGCGGTGGCCTCGTTGCCGCGTGCGGTCCACGCCGCCGCGCCGCTGATGACGAAGGCGAGCACGCCGTCCATTCCGCGCAGTTGGCCGAGGTCGAAGACGAACTGCGCCGGCGCAGTCGCGCTCTCGCGCAGCGCTAGCAGCGGATGCGCCAGCCGCGCGCCCTTCGCGCGCAGCACGACGGTCGAGATCGGCTCATGGCGCAGCGCGGCGGCGCAGTCGGCCCAGGCCGCTGCGATCGGCCTCGCCAGGCGCGCCGCCTCGACGCTGCTCGCGGCGAGCACGACGGCGTCGAAGGGTTCTTCGTCGACGCGCCAGCCGATTGCCGGGGCGTCCGTGCCGGACGGATGTTCCTGCGGTTCGATTCGAGCGACGCGCCGCGCGAGACGAACGTCGGCGCCGTGCAATGCGAGCCACGCGACCGCGGCGTCGGGCCAGAGCGCGCTCAGATCGACGCGCGGCAACAGCATGTCGGCCGCGCCTGTGCCCGAGAACAGTGCGTCGTGCAGCACGCGCAGGAACACGCCTGCGCTCGCGACCGCCGCTGGCGTGTTGAGCGCGGCGATGCACAGCGGGTGGATCAGGTCGGATCGAATGCGCGCCGGCAAGCGCGCCGTGAGCTGCGCGACGGTCAGCCCGGCGTCGCAGGTAAACCCGCTGCGCGCCCAGCCGGCCGCGGCGGACAGCAGCGCGAGGCGTTCGCGCCAGCGCCAGCCGGCGCGCCAGAGCACCGCGCGCGCGAACGCCGGCACCGGCCGACCGGCGCGCAGCGCAAGCGCCCCGCCGTCGGCGAACGCAAGCGTGAGCGGCATCCGCATCAGGGCGCGCTCGGGCTCGACGCCGACCCGCCGCATCAGGCGCAGCGATTCGGTGTAGGCGCCGATCAGGATGTGCTGGCCGTTGTCGAGCGCGAGGCTGTCGCCGGTGCTCGCCCGCCGCGCCCGCCCGCCGGCGGCGCCCGCCATCTCGAAGAGCGTCACGCGATGGCCGCGCGACGCGGCTTCGACCGCGGCGGCAAGCCCGGCCCAGCCGGCGCCGATCACGGCGACATGCATCGCCTGCCGAGTCGGGCCGGACATCGGGTCACACCTGCGCAGCAGGGGCTACCGCCCGCGCCAGTTGGTGCGCATCGCGATCCACAGCTTGCGCACTGGCGTCAGCGAAATGCGCTGGTGCAGCACCTGGAAGCGCTCGGCCTCGATCTCGCGCAGCAGCGTGCGATAGATGTTGGCCATCATCAGCCCAGGCTTTTGCGCCTCGCGGTCGGCGTCCGGCAGCAGCGCGATCGCCTCGTCGTAGCAGCGGTGCGCGCGCTCGGCCTGGAAGCGCATCAGGGCCTCGAACCGGTCGCCGTAGGCGTAGGGCGCAGCGGTGCGCAGCAGCTCGTGCGTCTTGACGTCGAACTGCTGCAGTTCGGACAGCGGCAGGTAGACCCGCCCGCGCCGCGCGTCGTCGCCGACGTCGCGGATGATGTTGGTGAGCTGCATCGCCAGGCCGAGCCGGTGCGCGTACGCGATCGTCGCCTCCTCGCGGCGGCCGAAGATGTTGGCCGCGACCTCGCCGACGACGCCGGCGACGAGGTGGCAGTAGCGCTCGAGCGCCGGGTAGTCGAGGTAGCGCGTCTGCGTCAGGTCCATCTCGCAGCCGTCGATTACCGCGCCGAGGTGCGCCGGTGTGATGTCGTAGCTGCTCGCATGCTGCATCAGCGCCTGCGTCAGCGGGTGGCTCGGCCGGCCGTCGAAGCTCGCCGCCACCTCGGCGCGCCACCAGGCGAGCTTGGCCGCAGCGACGCCGGGATCGCTGACCTCGTCGACGACGTCGTCGACCTCGCGGCAGAAGGCGTAGAACGCGGTGATCGCGGCGCGCCGCGGCGGCGGCAGGAAGAGAAAGGCGTAGTAAAAGCTCGACCCGCTGCGCGCTGCCTTCTGCTGCACGTACTCCTCGGGCGTCACGCGTGCTCCTCGCGCACCGCGTCGCCTGCCGGCCGCATCGCGACCGCGCGTGCGGCGAGCAGCGGCGCGTCGCGCCAGCCGAGCGTCGGGCGGCGCCGCAAGACGTCGAAGCCGCTCGACTCGATTTGCTCGAGGATGCGCAGCCCGCCCTGCACGACGAGGCGCAGTTCCCAGCCGGCGCGGCCGGGGATGCGGTGCACGAGCGGCGCGCCGCTGTGCATCAGGTCGCGCGTCCAGGCGACGAGTTCGGCGGCGAGGCTGCGCATGCGGCCGCTGTCGCGGCCTTCGAGCAGGTCGCTCGCCGCGACGCCGAAGCGGTGCGCGTCGGCGAGCGGGACATACAGCCGCCCGCGACGACGGTCAACGTTCAGGTCCTGCCAGAAGTTCGCGAGCTGCAGCGCGGCGCAGATGGCGTCGGACTCGCGCAGCGCGCCGCCATCATCGATGCGGTACAGATGCAGCATCAATCGGCCGATCGGGTGCGCCGAGCGGCGGCAGTAGTCGAGCAGTTCGGCGCGGTCGGTGTACGAAGTCTGCACCACGTCCTGCCGGAATGCGGACAGCAGGTCGGTCAGCGGCGACAGCGGCAGCGCGTGCTCGCGCAAGGTCGCGGCGAGCGGGTCGAAGACGGCTCGCCAGCGCGCCGAAGACGCGCCGCCCGCGGCGATCGCGCGCAGATCGGCCTCGTAGGCGGCGAGATCGGCGAGGCGCTGCGCGGCCGGCGCGTCGCCCTCGTCGGCGAGGTCGTCTGCGGTGCGCGCGTAGGCGTAGATCGCGCGCACCGCCGGCCGCAGCGCGCGCGGGCACAGCAGCGACGCGACCGGAAAGTTCTCGTAGTGGTTGACGCTCACAGGGCTGCATTGTCCATGCTGCGTCGGATGTGCCGCCCAGCGCGCCGCTTGCCGGCGTCGCTGCCGATTGGCTGACAAGGCCCGGCGGCCATCGACTGCCGATTCGAAAGGCCGCCATGAAGGGAGCGAGACAGACCGCTAAAATAACCGGTTGACCGAATCGCAGCCTGCGGGACGGCGGGCTGCCTGCGTGGACCTGCCATCGCGCCGGCCCCTCGCGCGGGTGGCGAAATTGGTAGACGCACCAGGTTTAGGTCCTGACGCCAGCGATGGTGTGGGGGTTCGAGTCCCCCCCCGCGCACCAGCAACGA
>JBDHSE010000158.1:0-6922 GCA_039807955.1 Ideonella sp.
GGGAGAGGGGGCAGGACAGGCCACCGCGTTCCTGGACGGTTGAACGCGAACCGGTATCAGGCCGGCTTGTAGCCTTCCTCGGCGAGCGCCTTCGCGAAGGCTTCGACCGGCTGCACCGATTCGATCCGCACCCGGTGCGCGGCGAGGTCGATCTGCGGCGCGGCGTTCGGGTCGACGCGCTTGACGGTCTCGGTCACGGTCTTGACGCAGTGGCTGCACGTCATGTCGGGCAGGGTCAGTTCGATCATGGCTCTCTTCTCCATCTGGCTTCGGAAGCGGGATTGTCGAGCTTGCCATCGTGGGAAGGTCAAGCAGCGCAGCGCAGAACGAAGTCTTCCGAAACCCCTTGACCTTCACATGATGTCAAGGTTTATCGTTGCAGCATGAACACCAGCGCCACCGCCGAATCCACCCTTACGCTGCCGATCGCCGGCATGACCTGCGCGAGTTGCGTTGCCCGCGTCGAAAAGGCGCTCGCCCGCGTGCCGGGCGTCGACTCGGCCGAGGTCAACCTCGCGACCGAGCGCGCGAGCATCCACGCCCAGGGCCGGCTCGAGACCGGCGCCCTCGTCGCCGCCGTCGAGCGCGCCGGCTACCAGGTGCCGAGCGAATCGGTCACGCTCGAGATCGGCGGCATGACGTGCGCGAGCTGCGTCGCACGCGTCGAGAAGGCGCTCGCCAAGGTGCCGGGTGTGACGCAGGCGACGGTCAACCTCGCGACCGAACAGGCGCAGGTGACGCTTGCCGGCGGCAGTGCAGGCAGTGCCGAGCTGATCGCCGCCGTCGCCCGTGCCGGCTACACCGCGCGCGTCCACGACGCCGCGGCGGCGCAGACCGACAAGCGTGAGCCGTGGCTCGGCGAAGGCCGGCGCGTCGCGCTCGCCGCGCTGCTGTCGGCGCCGCTCGTGCTGCCGATGGCAGGCGACCTCTTCGGCCAGCACTGGATGCTTGACGGCTGGCTGCAGCTGCTGCTCGCGGCGCCGGTGCAGTTCTGGCTCGGCGCGCGCTTTTATCGCGCCGGCTGGGCCGCGCTGCGCGCCGGCAGCGGCAACATGGACCTGCTTGTCGCGCTCGGCACGAGCGCCGCGTTCGGGTTGAGCGTCTATACGCTCTTCACCTCCGGCTCGGCGATGTCGGCGCTGTACTTCGAGTCGGCGGCCGTCGTCATCACGCTCGTGCTGCTCGGCAAGTGGCTCGAATCGCGCGCCAAGCGGCAGACGACCGACGCGATCCGCGCGCTCCAGGCCTTGCGCCCCGATGTCGCGCGCGTGCGGCGCGATGGCGTCGAGCGCGAAGTGCCGATCGCCGAGGTGCGCGTCGGCGACCTCGTCGTCGTGCGCCCCGGCGAGCGCATTCCGGTCGACGGCGAACTGCTCGGAGGCCGCACCCACGTCGACGAGTCGCTGCTCACCGGCGAGAGTCTGCCGATCGCGCGCGCGCCGGGCGACCGCCTGACGGGCGGCGCCGTCAACGGCGAAGGCGTGCTGCTCGTTCGCACGACGGCGATCGGCGCCGAAACGCAGCTCGCGCGCATCGTGCGGCTCGTCGAGTCGGCGCAGGCGAAGAAGGCGCCGATCCAGCGCCTCGTCGATCAGGTAAGCAGCGTGTTCGTGCCGGTCGTCGTCGTCATCGCGTTCGCGACCGCGATCGGCTGGGTGATCTACGGCGCGCCGGTCTCGACCGCCGTGCTCTACGCCGTCGCCGTGCTCGTCATCGCCTGCCCGTGTGCGCTCGGCCTCGCGACGCCGGCGGCGATCATGGTCGGCACCGGCGTCGCGGCGCGCCACGGCATCCTGATCCAGGACGTCGTCGCGCTCGAGACGATGCGCCACGTCGGCACCGTCGCGTTCGACAAGACCGGCACGCTGACCGAAGGCCGGCCGGTGCTCGCGCAGGCGATCCCGGCCGAAGGCGAGCGCGCCGCGCTGATCGTGCAGGCGGCGGCGCTGCAGCAGGGCAGCGAGCATCCGCTCGCGCGCGCCGTGCTGCAGGCGCTGCCCGAAGGGGCGACCGCCGCGGCGGCGAGCGACGTGCAGTCGGTCGCCGGGCGCGGCGTGCAAGGCGTCGTCGGCGGCCGCAAGCTGATGCTCGGCAGCACGGTCTGGATGGGCGAACTCGGCGTCGCGCTCGCTGCGCTCGCGGCGCAGGCCGCCGAGCTGCAGGCCGCCGGCCACAGCGTCTCGTGGCTCGTCGAGGCGGCGCAGGATGGCGCAGCGCAAGGCGGCGCGGTGCCGAAGCTGCTCGGCCTGCTCGCGTTCGGCGACACGATCAAGCCCGAAGCGGCCGCCGCGATCGCGAGCCTGCATGCGCAGGGCGTTCGCAGCGTGCTCGTCAGCGGCGACAACCGGGGCAGCGCGAACGCCGTCGCGGCGAAGGTCGGCATCGACGACGTGCGCGCCGAGGTGCTGCCGGGCGGCAAGGCGGCGGTCGTCGCCGAGCTGCGCGCCGGGCTTGCGCCGGGAGCGAAGGTCGCGATGGTCGGCGACGGCGTGAACGACGCCCCGGCGCTCGCCGCCGCCGACGTCGGAATCGCGATGACCGACAGCGGCGGGCGCGGCACCGACATCGCGATGCAGACCGCCGGCATCACGCTGATGCGCGGCGACGTCGGCCTCGTCGCGCAGGCGCTTTCGATCTCGCGCGCGACGACGCGCAAGATCCGCCAGAACCTGTTCTGGGCCTTCGTCTACAACGCGGTCGGCATTCCGCTCGCCGCGCTCGGCATGCTGAGCCCGGTCGTCGCCGGCGCGGCGATGGCGCTCTCTAGCGTGAGCGTCGTCACCAACGCGCTGCTGCTGCGGCGCTGGAGGCCGCAGCGATGAACATCGGCGAAGCGTCGCGCGCGTCGGGCGTCTCGGCGAAGATGATCCGCCACTACGAAAGCCTCGGCCTGCTGCCCCGGGTCGCGCGCAGCGCCGCGGGCTATCGCCAGTACGACGAGGCGACGGTGCATACGCTGCGCTTCGTGCGCCGCGCGCGCGACCTCGGCTTCGGCCTCGCCGAGATCGAGACGCTGCTGCAACTGTGGGCCGACGGCAGCCGCGCCAGCAGCGACGTCAAGCGCATCGCCCTCGCGCACGCCGCCGATCTCGAGCAGCGCATCGCGAAGATGCAGGCGATGCAACGCACGCTCGAGCGCCTCGCCCACGCCTGCCACGGCGACGCGCGGCCCGACTGCCCGATCCTCGATGACCTCGCCGGCGAAAGCGAAGCGGACGAGGCAGTGCCTACTCGCGCAGCAGGTCGGGCCCGGCCCAAAGCTCGTCGAGGTGGCTGAAGCGCCACTTGTGGTTCGACTCGCGGCCGGCGATGCGGTCGGCGCAGCCCGGGCGTGACAGATCGACCCGCTCGGGCGGGATGTGCATCTGGGCGCGGGTCGAGAAGAACACCTTGACGACCGGCGCGGTGAGCGCATCCGCGCTTTGCTCGACGACGACCGCGAGCCGGCCCGACTTCAGGCGCACGAGCGATCCGGTCGGGTAGATGCCGAGGCTCTTGACGAAGGCCTGGAACACCGTCTCGTCGAAATGCCCGTGGCGCCAGCCGGCCATGCGGCCGATCGACTCGGCCGGGTCCCAGCCCCGCTTGTACGGCCGGTTCGACGTGATCGCGTCGTAGACGTCGCAGACCGCGCCCATCCGCGCGTGCAGGCTGATCGCGCCGCCGGCGAGGCGGTCGGGGTAGCCTGTGCCGGCGGTCTTCTCGTGGTGGTGCAGGCAGACATCGAGCACGACCTCGCTCGCCTCGCCGGCCTGCAGCAGCAGCTCGTGGCCGCGCCGCGGATGGCTTTGCATCAGGCTGAACTCGGCATCGGTCAGCCGGCCGGGCTTGTTCAGCACGTCGGCCGGCATCAGCGCCTTGCCGAGGTCGTGCAGCAGGCCGGCCATGCCGACGGCGCGCAGCTCGTCGCCCTCGATGCCGAGCTGGCGGCCGAGCGCGACCATCAGCGCGCAGACGGCGACCGAGTGCATGTAGGTGTAGTCGTCGTGGCGCTTGAGCCGTGCCAGGCTCACCATCGCGCCGCTGTGGCGCTCGACCGAAGCGACGATGCTCTCGACGAGCGGCGCACAGGCCTGCGCATCGACCGCGAGCCCCATCCGCGCCTGGCCGAACATCTCGGCCACCGCCTCGCGCGACTGCGCCAGCAGCACGGCGCTGCGCGCCAGCTCGTCGTCGAGCGCGACGCGCGGCGGCTGTGCGGGTGGCGGCCGCGCGGGCGGCGGCGCCGCGCGGCGAGCTGGCATTGGCACGGCGGGCGCGACGTCGAGTCCCTTGGAGGTATCGATCCAGCAGTGCGTCACGCCGCTTTGGCGCGCCGCTTCGAGCGTGCGGGCGTCCTTCAGCCTGAAGCGCGTGCGCCAGAAGGGATGGTCGATCCACGCGCCGCAGAGCTCATCCACATACATGCCCAGGCGCAGCTCGTCCACGCCGATTTTCTTTCGCATCCCCCGATGGCCTGACTGCGCCGCGTTGATCGTTCGATCCTGTATCGGTCCGCTGGCGGCCGGCTTGAGCCGCACAAGTTGCTGCAACGCCGCTGCAGCGCGGCCGAGCGAAACGACGTCAGAGGGTGTTTCCCAAATCAATGCGCGGGTACATTCATTTGGGAAACACCCTCTCAGTTCGAGCAGTGAGTTGCCGATATCGTGAGTCACCGACGGCGACCCGCCGCGCGGCAATCGAAAGCGCGCCAAACGCACGCCAACCGTCAGCGAGGCCCGAGAAGAACCATGTCCGCCGCCATCGTCGCCGACGCCGCGCCGCCATCGGCGCCACCCGAGATCGATGCGCTCGTCAGCAGCATCGCGATCCCGCCGCGGCCGTCGCTGCTGACCGAGCTGCAGATGGAGATGGCTGGCGCCGACCCCGACCTCGTGCACATCGCGCGCCTCGTCGCGAGCGACGCCGCCCTCACCGCGGCCGTGCTGCGAACGGTGAACTCGCCCTTTTATGCGCTGTCGCGCAAGGCGGCGACGATGGCCGAAGCGATCTCGCTGCTCGGCGTGCGCCAGATCGGCGCCCTCGTCACCGGCTTCGTGCTGCGCAAGGCGATCGGCGGCGACACGGCCAGCCTGACGCGGTTCTGGGACGTGACGGCCAAGCGTTCGTTCGCGCTCGCCCGGCTGGCGCGCGGGCTGCGCGGCGTCGACGTCGACACCGCGCAGGTCTTCGGCCTCTTTTGCGACGCCGGCATCGCGCTGCTGATGCAGCGCTTCGCGGACTACGCGCACACGCTCGCCGTCGCGAACCACGACAGCGAACGGCCGTTCACGCAGGTCGAACAGGCGGCGCACCGCACCGATCACGCCCTCGTCGGCGCGCTGATGGCGCGCACCTGGGCGCTGCCCAGGCTCGTCTGCGACGCGATCGCCGCACACCACGACTACACCGTGTTCCAGGATCCAAGGGTCGACGCGCAACTGCAGCGCCTCGTTGCGATGGGGCTCGTCGCCGAGCTGGCGATCCAGCGCTTTGCCGGCCTCAACGAAAGCCGCGAGTGGGACAAGGGCGGCGACGCTGCCGCCGGCAGCCTGCTGCTCGGCGACGCCGATCTCGACGAATGGATCGAGCGCTTGACCGAGGACTTCGCCGCCGGCCAGGCCTGAAAGGCAGCAGGCCTGGCGCGCCTGGCGCGCCCGAGGCGTCAGCGGAAGCGCGATTCGGCGACCGTCTTCACGTCGCCCGGCAGCGAGCTGATGTACTTCGCGAGCAGCTTCAGCTCGGCGTGCGTGAACGGCGCCGCCATGCCGACCATGACCGGGTTGTCGCGCCCGATGCGCGTGTTGTTCTTGGTCTGGTACTCCTTCAGCGCGGCGAACAGATAGTCGGCGGGCTGGCCGGCGAGCTTGGGGTAGCTCGGGTCGATCGGCTTGTTGAAGTTCTCGCCGTGGCAGGCGGTGCAGCCGCCCTTTTCCAGCAGCGCCGCGACCTGCGGCGGCGGCGGCGCCGGCGTGTCGGGCACGGCCGCCGTGCCGGTCATGCCGAGCTGCGAGTAGTAGGCGGCGAGGTCGGCGATGTTCTGCTCGGTCAGCGAGACGGCGACGGCGTGCATCGAGGGGTGCTTGCGCTCGCCCTTTTGGTACTCCAGCAGCGCGGCCTCGATGTACTTCGCGCCCTGGCCGGCGATCTTGGGCACATGGTAGACCTCGGGAAAGCTCGCCTTGTAGCCCGGGATGCCGTGGCAGCCGATGCACATCGAGTTGATCTTCGCGCCCGCCTGCGCGTCGCCGGTCTTCGCGTCCTGCGCCTGCGATGCGGGCGCGAAGCCGGCGAGAAGGGCCGAGAGCGTCAGGATCGAAAGCAGATTCTTCATGTGTCGGCGCCGCCAGGAGGCAGGGGGGGTCTGCGAGTAGCGGCGGATTATAGGGGCGCACTTTTCGCGCGCCGCGCACCGCGCAGGCGCCCCATCCCGACATGGGGGCAATGCTTGCGGCGCCGCTTCGGCCCGGCGTTTGCGCCCACTTATACTGGCCCGCTTCGCCATCCAAAGCGCGCAGCGCCCCGCCATGAAGTTCCAGGGATCCGACAACTACGTCGCGACGCAGGACCTGATGCTCGCCGTCAACGCATCGATCACGCTCGCGCGCCCGCTGCTCGTCAAGGGCGAGCCCGGCACCGGCAAGACGATGCTCGCCGAGGAGGTCGCGCAGGCGTTGTCGATGCCGCTCCTGCAGTGGCACGTCAAGAGCACGACGAAGGCGCAGCAGGGCCTGTACGAGTACGACGCCGTCAGCCGCCTGCGCGACAGCCAGCTCGGCGACGAGCGCGTGAAGGACATCCACAACTACATCGTCAAGGGCGTGCTGTGGCAGGCCTTTACTGCCGAGCGCCCGGTCGTGCTGCTAATCGACGAGATCGACAAGGCCGACATCGAATTCCCGAACGACCTGCTGCGCGAGATCGACCGCATGGAGTTCTACGT
>JBDHSE010000159.1:0-6836 GCA_039807955.1 Ideonella sp.
GCGCCGGGCGCCTCCTTGCGGTCGCCGAAGCGCACCACCTCGCTCCAGCAGCCGCGCGCGATGACGCGCTCGAGGCTGTCCTCGCGCGCGTTGACGACGAGCCGGCCACTCGCCGGCACGGTGCGCACGAGATGGTGGAACTGGCGCTCGATCGCCGCCAGGTCGTCGAAGATGTCGGCGTGGTCGAACTCGAGGTTGTTCAGCACCGCGGTGCGCGGCCGGTAGTGGACGAACTTGCTGCGCTTGTCGAAGAACGCGGTGTCGTATTCGTCGGCCTCGATGACGAAGAGCGGCCGCGTGCCCTTGCCCGCGCCGCCGAGCCGGGCCGAGACGCCGAAGTTCAGCGGCACGCCGCCGACGAGGAAGCCCGGCGCGAGGCCCGCCTTTTCGAGCACCCAGGCGAGCATCGCCGTCGTCGTCGTCTTGCCGTGCGTACCGGCGACGGCCAGCACGTGGCGGCCGTGCAGCACGTGCTCGGCAAGCCATTGCGGGCCGCTCGTGTAGGCCGCGCCGGCGTCGAGGATCGCCTCCATCAGCGCGTTGCCGCGGCTGACGACATTGCCGACGACGAACAGGTCGGGCGAAATCGCGAGCTGGTCGGCGCCGAAGCCTTCGATCAGCTCGATGCCGAGCGCGCCGAGCTGATCGCTCATCGGCGGATAGACGTTGGCGTCGCAGCCGGTGACCTTGTGCCCCGCCTCGCGCGCCAGCGCGGCGAGCCCGCCCATGAAAGTACCGCAGATGCCAAGGATGTGGATGTGCATGTCGGTTGCTTGGTCCGTGTGCGCCGACGCGTGCCGCCGTGCGGTGGCGATCGCCGCGCGCCGCGGCGTCAGCCTGCCAGCGCGCGCAGGGATTCGGCGGCGGCGGCGATCGTCGCGTCGATCTCGGCCTGGCTGTGCGCGGCGCTGACGAAGCCGGCCTCGTACAGCGCCGGCGCGAAGTAGACGCCGCGCTCGAGCATCGCGTGAAAGAAGGCGTTGAAGCGCTCCTTGTCGGTGGCCATCACCTCGCCGTAGTTCTGCGGCAGTGCGCCGGTGAAGAAGAAGCCGAACATGCCGCCCAGGCTGTCGCCGCACATCGCGATGCCGGCGTCGCGCGCTGCGGCGAGCATGCCGGCGACGAGTGCGCGCGTGTGGCCGGCGAGCGCGTCGAAGAAGCCCGGGCGCTGGATCTCGCGCAGCGTGGCGAGACCACAGGCGGTCGCGACCGGGTTGCCCGACAGCGTTCCGGCCTGGTAGACCGGGCCGAGCGGGGCAAGCTGCTCCATCACCGCGCGCGGCCCGCCGAACGCGGCCAGCGGCATGCCGCCGCCGATCACCTTGCCGAACACGCTCATGTCGGGCGCGAAGCCGGGCAGCGCCTGCGCGAAGAGGCTTTGCGCGCCGTCGAGCGCGACCCGAAAACCCGTCATCACCTCGTCGAAGATCAGCAGCGCGCCGTGCGCGGTGCACAGCTCGCGCAGCCGCTGCATGAAGGGCAGGCTCGCGCGCACGAAGTTCATGTTGCCGGCGATCGGCTCGACGATGACGCAGGCGATCTCGCTGCCCTGCAGCGCGAAGGCTTCGTCGAGCTGTTCGACGTTGTTGTATTCGAGGACGATGGTGTGCTGCACGACCTCGAAAGGCACGCCGGCGCTCGTCGGGTGGCCGTGGGTCGCGAGGCCCGAGCCGGCCTTCACGAGCAGCGCATCGGCGTGGCCGTGGTAGCAGCCCTCGAACTTGACGAGCTTCGCGCGCCCGGTCGCGCCGCGCGCGAGGCGGATCGCGCTCATCGCCGCCTCGGTGCCGGAGCTGACGAGGCGGATCTGCTCGACGCTCGGCACGAGCTTCAGGATCTCCTCGGCAAGCTCGATCTCGCGCTCGGTCGGCGCGCCGAACGACAGGCCGTCGCGCGCCGCGCGCTCGACCGCGTCGAGCACCGCCGGGTGGCCGTGGCCGAGGATCATTGGCCCCCAGGAGCCGATGTAGTCGATGTAGCGCCTGCCGTCGGCGTCCCAAAGGTACGGCCCTTGCGCGCGGGCGATGAAGCGCGGCGTGCCGCCGACGGCGCGAAACGCGCGCACCGGCGAATTGACGCCGCCCGGGATGACCTGCTGCGCGCGCGCGAAGAGGGCGCCGCTGCGGTCGTGCGCCATGTCGTCAGTGGACATGGCGCGGGTCCCGCGGCGCCGTCTCGCCGCCGTCCTCGGTGTCGCCGCCTTCTTCGTCCTCGGGCGCGAGCGCCCAGAAGAAGCGGTCCGGGATGACGTTGCCCATGCCGGGCCGAAAGCCGGCGTCGAGCGCCTGGTCGAGAAACGCGAGCGCCTCGCCGACCGCGGCGTGCAGTTCCGCGCCCGACGCGAGCAGGGCGGCGAGCGCCGCCGCGAGCGTGTCGCCGGCGCCGACGAAGGCGACGTCGAAGCGTTCGAACTTCTCGCCGGTCACCGCGCCCTGCGGCGACGCGAGGACGTTGTCGACGTATTGCTCGGCGCCGGCCGCGGCCGGCAGCAGCATGCTCGTGACGAGCACGAAGCGCGCGCCGTGGCGGCTCGCCGCGACCGCGAGTTCGCGCGCCGACGCCGGCCGCTCGCTGCTCCAGTCGGGCAGCAGGAAGTCGGTCAGCGTCTGGTGGCTGCCGACGAGCACCTCGGTCTGCGGCAGAACCAGCTCGCGAAACGCGTCCAGGTACGCCTGCTGGTCGTCCTCCTCGATCCAGGCGAGGTTGGGCAGGTAGGAGACGAGCGGCACGTCGGGATAGTCCGACAGCACCTCGGCGACCGCGCTGACCGCCTCGGCCGAGCCGAGGAAGCCGACCTTCCAGGCGCTGATCGTCACGTCCTCGAGAACGCTGCGCGCCTGTTCGACGACGACCTCGGGGTCGAGCGTGCTGTGCTCGAAGATCTCGGCGGTGTCGCGCAGCACGACCGACGTGACGACCGGCAGCGCGTGCGCGCCCATCGCGGCGATCGTCGCGATGTCGCCGGCGATGCCGCCGGCGCCGGTCGCGTCGCTCGCGTTGAAGCTCATCACGCAGGCCGGCGGCGGCTGCTCCTGGAGCGCTGGCGTGCCGGCGTCGTCGGCTGCGGTGGCGGGGGTGGCTGGCATGGCGGGCGGCCCTGGGATCGGATCGACGGCGCGCGGCGGGCGTTCCGTCGAATGGCAAACGGCTTCAACAAACCTCTAGCGAATAGTGAGGAATGTTGCGTATGTGCCTACGGTTGATTGCTTTTTCGCAGAGTGCGGTGGCTACAATCTTGCTCCATTGTAGTGAAGCGGCGCAAGCGACGTGAGCGAATATCGGACCTATATGTGCCTCATCTGTGGCTGGATCTACGACGAGGCCCTCGGCGATCCGGAGCACGGCGTCCCTGCCGGCACACGCTGGGAGGATGTGCCGATGAACTGGACCTGCCCGGAATGCGGCGCGCGCAAGGAAGACTTCGAATTGGTTCAGATTTGACGCGGCGCTGCCGATAACGGCTCAGGATGGCGCGCCAGGGGGCGAGCCTTGTGTCCGTCGAGGAGGATGTCCGGTGAGCAACGAAGCGTCGGCCGCAGCGCCGATCCAGGCCGCCCGCGTGCTGGTCATCGATGACAGCAACACGATCCGGCGCAGCGCCGAAATCTTCCTGCGCCAGGGCGGCTACGAAGTCTTGCTCGCGGAGGATGGCTTCGACGCCCTCTCCAAGGTCAACGACCACGACCCCGACCTGATCTTCTGCGACATCCTGATGCCGCGGCTGGACGGCTACCAGACCTGCGCCATCATCAAGCGCAACCCGCGCTTCGCCAGCGTGCCGGTGATCATGCTGTCGTCCAAGGACGGCCTGTTTGACAAGGCGCGCGGCCGCATGGTCGGCTCCGACGACTACCTCACGAAGCCGTTCACCAAGGACCAGTTGCTGCAGGCGGTCGAGCAGCACAAGCGCGTCGCCGCCTGAGCCAGGCGTCACGACCGCGACCCGGCACCGCCCACCTGCGCCAGCAGACCGAGGACACGAAATCATGGGAATCCAGAAGATCCTGGTGGTCGACGACTCGAAGACCGAACTGCACTTCCTCTCCGACGTCCTGACCAAGCGCGGCTACCACGTCCGCACCGCCGAGAACGGCGAGGACGCGATGCGCCGCCTCGGCGAGGACAAGCCCGACCTGATCCTGATGGACGTCGTCATGCCGGGCCAGAACGGCTTTCAGCTCACGCGCTCGATCACGCGCGACGCCCGCTTCACCGACGTGCCGGTGATCATGTGCACGAGCAAGAACCAGGAGACCGACAAGGTCTGGGGCATGCGCCAGGGCGCGCGCGACTACATCGTCAAGCCGGTCGATGCCGACGAGCTGGTGAAGAAGATCAGGGCCTTCGACTGATCGCCGCACTGCCCGACCCACGAGCCGAACGATCCGATGGCGAACAAGGAAGCCCTGCGTGAACTCCAGACCCGGCTCGCCGAGCGGCTGAAGTCGGTGCGCGCCGAGGTTCCCGGCGTCTCCTGGCTCGCCGTCGAATGCGCGGGACGCGGCTTCCTACTGCCGTTGCACGAGGCGGGCGAGATCTTCGCGCTGACCGCGATCGTCCCGGTCGCCCACGCCAAGCCCTGGTTCCTCGGCGTCGCCAACCTGCGCGGCGGGCTGCACGGCGTCGTCGACCTCGCCGCCTTCCTCGGCATCAAGGGCCCCGATCGGCACGCCGAGGCGGCGCGCGAGCGGGTCCAGCTCGTCGCGTTCAACGCCGCGCTCGATGTCAACTGCGCGTTGCTCGTCGACCGCCTCGCCGGGCTGCGCCGTGCGACGCAGATGACGCCCGAGCCCGACGTTGCGGCGGCGCGGCCGGATTTCGTCGGCGACCGCTATCGCGACGACGCGGGCCGCGTCTGGCAAGAGTTGCGGCTCGCCGAACTGGCGCGCCACGAATCGTTTCTGAGAGTGGTCGACTGAACCCCCCGGGGTCGGCCGACGCGAGCAAGAGGGTCTGCATATGGGTCTGATGGACATGATCAAGGGCTTGAGCCACGGCGGCGCGAGGGGCGACGCCGGCTCAGCGCTCGCCACCGGGTTCAACGAATCGCAGCTCGTCGGCGCCGGCGCGGCGGGCGGCGGCGTGCTGTTGCACGCGGCGCGCGCCGACGCCGAGGCCTACCACACGGCGACGATGCAGGACACCGAGTCGGCAGACACGTCGATCATCACCGAGGCGGCGCCGAGCGAGATCAACGCCTACGCCGACGCGATCGATCCGCCGCCGGCCGCGGCGGCGCCGGTCTCGGCGCTGCCGTTCATCGGCGGCAAGCCGCTCGCCGCGCAGCAGCGCATCCTCGGCGCGACGGTCTTCGCCGGTATTGCCGGGTTGCTGCTGCTGATGTTCATGGCGCTCAATTCGGCGAGCCGCAATGCGATCCAGCTCGAGGCGAGCGGCCAGGCGCTGATGCAGTCGCAGCGCCTCGCGAAGTCGGTCTCGCAGGCGGCGATCGGCGACGCGAAGGCGTTCGGCGAGGTGCGCGAGAGTTCGGAGGCGCTGGCGCGCACCGTCTTCGGGCTGCAGCGCGGCGACGACCAGATCGCCGCCGCGCCGCAGAACGTGCAGGAGGCGATCGCGCCGCTCGTGCCGCTCGTCGAGCGCGCGACGGCCAACGCCGGCGTCGTGCTCTCGAACGAGAAGGTGCTGACCCAGGTCGGCCAGGCGCTGCAGGCGATCAACCGCCAGTCGTCGGTGCTGCTGAAGACGGCCGAAGGCATTTCGCTCATCAAGCTGCAGCAGGAAGCATCGGCCTCCGAGCTGTCGGCCGCCGGACAGCTCGTGATGCTGACGCAGCGCATCGGCAAGAGCGCGAACGAGTTCCTGACCGCCGACGGCACGAGGGCGCAGGCGACCGAACTGCTCGGCAAGGACCTGGCGTCGTTTCGTGCGATCGCGCTCGGCCTGCAGGACGGCAGCAGCGAGCTGCGGCTGCCGCCGGCGCGCGATCCGCAACTGCGCGCGAGCCTCGCGACGCTGCTCGCGCAGTACGAGCAGACGCGCGCCCAGGCGGCACCGATCCTCGACAACCTGCCCGGGCTGCTCGCCGTGCGCAAGGCGCAGACGGCGATCGTCGCCGAGAGCGAGGCGCTGCGCCAGGGGCTCGAGGTGGTGCAGTCGCAGTTGAGCGGACAGGGTGGTTTCTCGGGCCTGACGCTGCTCGCAATGGCGGCCTTCGCCTTGCTGCTGCTGGCCGGCGCCTGGGGCCTGCTGCGCCTGTACATGATCGACCAGTCGCAGCGCGCAGTCGTCGCCGAGACGCAGCGCCTGCAGGCCGAGCGCCTCGAGCAGGAGGCCAAGCGCGTCAACGACGCCAACCAGGCGGCGATCCTGCGCCTGATGAACGAGCTGCAGTCGGTCGCCGAGGGCGACCTGACGCAGCAGGCGACGGTGACCGAGGACATCACCGGCGCGATCGCCGATTCGGTCAACTACACGGTCGAGGAGCTGCGCACGCTCGTCTCGCAGGTGCAGGGCACGGTCGGCCGCGTGACCGATACGACGCAGCAGGTCGAGGCGACCTCGACCGAGCTGATGGCGGCGTCTAGCGAACAGTTGCGCGAGATCCGCGACACCGGCGAATCGGTGCTGCAGATGGCCGGGCGCATCAACGACGTCTCGGCGCAGGCGCAGCAGACGGCACAGGTCGCGCGCCAGTCGCTCGCCGCCGCCGAGTCGGGCCTCGTCGCGGTGCAGAACACGATCGGCGGCATGAACTCGATCCGCGACCAGATCCAGGACACGTCCAAGCGCATCAAGCGGCTGGGCGAATCGTCGCAGGAGATCGGCGAGATCACCGAGCTGATCTCCGACATCACCGAGCAGACCAACGTGCTGGC
>JBDHSE010000160.1:0-6831 GCA_039807955.1 Ideonella sp.
CGGCTCGTCGGCGCGCGCGGCGGCTTCATCCGGCGCGAACAACTCGGCGAACATGTCCTTGAGCGAGGCGAGCATCGGCGTATTGCAGCACAGGCAGCGTGAGGCGAGAGTGAAGGCGCGGGTTGGCACTCGCGTTGTCTATCGGCGTCAGGGACTTGCCGCCGCGCGGCGCCTGGCAGTGTGCGGCACGACTACGATGCTCGAAGCCGAGTCGGCGCCTCGCAGCAGCAGACGTCCGGTCATCGCCACCCACGCGCGCAGAGTGCCGGCCGCGACCGACGATCGATCTCGCGCGCTGCGCCGTCGACCTGCGTACGACCTGCCGGGCTCCTCGATGCCGGCAATCTGGACTGGAGCCCGCTTCAGCCATCGGATTGCCGAAGGAGAGTGCACCATGCCCGCCACCAGAACCCACCGCAACACGACCATCGCGAAGATCGAGTCGATCCCGCTTCGCATTCCGCTGCGCGCCGACGCCATCCCCAACGCCGCCCTCTGGGGCGACAAGCTGGCGACGGCTGACTCGCTGCTCGTCAAGGTGACGACGCACGACGGCATCGAAGGCTTCGGCGAGGCGTTCGGCTTCGCCGCCGTCGATGCCGTCCGGCTCGCCGTCGATGCGCAGATCGCGCCGCTGTGCATCGGCCAGGATGCGGCCGGCATCGCGCCGCTGATGCTCGCGGTGCAGAGGAAGCGCCACGTCTTCGGCCGCGGCGGCGCGCTGACCTACGGCCTGTCGGCGATCGATACGGCGCTGTGGGACATCGCCGGCAAGCGCGCCAACACGCCCGTCAGCCAACTGCTCGGCGGCGGCGTCGCGACGATGCCGTGCTACGCGAGCCTCGCGTGCTATTCCGAACCGGCGCTCGTTCGACGAGCGGTCCGCCAGGCGATCGACGCCGGCTTTCGCACGATCAAGCTGCACGAGTCGAAGATGGCGACGATCCAGGCCGCGCGCGCCGAGGCCGGGCCCGAGGTCGGACTGATCCTCGACGCCGGCTGCGCCTGGACGCTGGCGCAGGCGCTGGCCCTAGCCGACGAGTTGAAGGCCCTCGATCTCGTGTTTCTCGAAGAGCCGCTGTGGCCACCGGAGAACTTCGACGGGCTGGCCGCGCTGCGCCGGGCCACCGGCGTCCCGGTCTCGTCGGGCGAGAACGTCGCGACGCTGATCGAGTTCGAACGCATGCTTGCGGCGCAGGCGGTCGACTTCGTCCAGCCGAGCCCAGCCAAGATGGGCGGCATCACCGAACTGTGCAAGGTCTTCCCGCTCGCCGCGGTGCGCAACATTCCGGTCATGACGCATTCGTTCTACGACGGCCCGGGCCTGCTCGCGGCACTGCACGCGACCGCGGCGCTCGGCACCGCCGACTCGATGATCGAGATCCGCTGGTTCGAGCAGGAGGCGTCGCCCTATGGCAGCGCGCTCGCCGCGCGGGAGGGTCGGATCGCCGTTCCGCAAGGGCCGGGGCTGGGGATCGACCCCGACCCCGCTGTCATCAGCACCTACCGAACCGGGAAGTAGGTTCCATGCCGTCCCGCGAAGCCCCGCCGATCCGGCACATCTTCTGGGCCGTTGCGATTGCATATTGCGCTATCATCACCGCGATGAACAGCAGGCACCGCAAGACGCTCGAAGCGGTGTTTCGCCTACCGACCGCCACGGCACTGGAATGGACCCGCGTCGAGGCGCTGCTGATCGCCGTCGGGTGCGCGGTGATCGAGGGTCGAGGTTCGCGAGTGCGGTTCTCGTACGGCAGCCACGTCGCCAGCTTTCATCGGCCGCACCCGGCGAAGGAAGCAAAGGCGTACCAGATTGAAGACGTCAGGGCCTTCCTGACCCTGATCGGAGTCAAACCATGAGCAGCACCATGACGTACAAGGGGCAGACGGCGCGGATCGAGTTCGATGATCGCGACAACATCCTCGTGGGACGCCTCATTGGCATCACGGACGTGGTGAGCTTCCACGCCGACAACGTGGCCGGGTTGCGTACGGCGTTCAAGGAGGCAGTCGAAGACTACCTCGAAGCCTGCGAGAAACTTGGCAAGACGCCGCAGCGGCCCGCCAGCGGCAAACTGATGCTGCGCGTTCCGCCTGACGTGCATGGCGCCGCCCTCGTCGCCGCGCAGGCTGCCGGCACCAGCCTGAACCAGTGGGCCGCGAAGGTGCTGGCGCAGGCGGCTCACGCACGTTGACCGGGCAGAAAGGAAGCCGGTGGCGCGTTTGGCACTCACCGGCTTGCTTTCGAAAGTGGTTGCGGGGGAAGGATTTGAACCTTCGACCTTTGGGTTATGAGCCCAACGAGCTACCAGACTGCTCCACCCCGCGACTGAGCCTGCCATTGTAGCAGAGTGCGCGAGCAGCGCCCGGCCGGCGGCGGCGCGATCTCCTTTACAGCCCGACGGTCCTCAACGTCTGCGTGAAGCGCTCGGCGTCCTGGAAGCCGATCACGCGCGTGCCTTCGATCTCACGCCCCTGCGCGTCGAAGAAGATCGTTCCCGGCGGGCCGAAGAGGCTGAAGCGGCGCAGCAGTTCGCGGTCTTGCGCATTGTTGGCGGTGACGTCGGCCTTGAGCAGCAGCGCGCCCGACAGCTTGGCGCGAACGCCGGGGTCGGTGAATGTGAAGCGCTCCATCTCCTTGCACGAGACGCACCAGTCGGCGTAGAAGTCGAGCATCACCGGCCGGCCCGCGCTGGCGAGCACCGAATCGAGCTCGGCGACGCTGCGCACCGGCGTGAAGCGCACCGCAGTGGTGCCGGCGGCATTCGCGGCGGGCGACGCGCCTGCCAGATGCAGCAGCGGCTGCAGCGGATCGGTGCCGCCCGAGGCGGCGCCGACGAACTGCATCGCGCCGACGAGGCCGACCACGGCCGCCGCGATCATCCGCCACAGCGGCCTGCGCCCCGCGCGCCGGAACTCGACGAGCGCGACGGCGCCACCGATCAGCAGCACCGCCCACAGCGCGAGCGAAAGCTGGCCCGGCAGCACGGGCTGGACGGTCCAGATCGCGACGCCGACGAGCAGCACCCCGAAGAACTGCTTGACGCCTTCCATCCACGCGCCGGCGCGCGGCAGCAGCTCGCCGGCGGAGACCCCCAGCACGAGCAGCGGCACGCTCATGCCGCTGGCAAGCGAGAAGAGCGCCGTGCCGCCGAGCACGACGTCGCGCGTCTGGCTGAGGTAGACGAGCGCGCCGGCGAGCGGCGCGACGACGCAGGGGCTGACGATCAGCGCCGAGATGCCGCCCATCGCGAACACGCCGGCAATTCGGCCCGCGGGCAGGCTGTTGCTCGCGCGGTGCGCGTGGCCCTGCAGCGCGGCCGGCAGGCGCAGTTCGTAGAAGCCGAACATCGACGCCGCGAGCGCGAGCAGCCCGAGCGCGAAGAGCCCCAGCACCCAGGGTTTCTGCAGCGTCGCGGCAAGCCCTTCGCCGACCAGGCCGGCGGCGATGCCGAACAGCGTGTAGACGAGCGCCATGCCGAGCGAATAGCTCGCCGCGAGCGCAAGCCCGCGGCCGCGCGAGACGTTCGCGCCCTGGCCGGCGATCAGCGACGACAGGATCGGCAGCATCGGCAGCACGCAGGGCGTGAACGCGAGCAGGACGCCGGCGGCGAAGAAGACGCCGACGATGGTCCAGAAGCGCCCGCCGCGCAGTGCGTCGTCGACCCTGCGGTCGCCCGACGACACCGCGGCAACGGCTGGCGCAGCGGCGTCGGACGCCGACAGCAACCCGCCGCCCGCCGGGTCGGCCGCCGCGAGCAGGCGCACCGTGCCGTCGCCGTTGAACCCGGTCAGGCTGACGGCAAGATGCTGCTCCTGCGGCGGGTAGCACAGGCCCTGGTCGGCACAGCCCTGGCTCGTCACGGCGAGCTTGAATTCGCCGGCCGCCTGCTCGACGGGCAGCACGATGCGGATCGTGCCGCGATGGGTCTCGACATCCTTCTGGAAGGTTTCGTCGAACTGGACCTTGCCCGTGGGCAGCACCGGACTGCCGAGCGTCACGCCTTCGGCGGCGAAGTGGAACTTGTCGCCGTAGAGGTAGTAGCCGGGCGCGATGTCGAACCGGATCTCGACCTGGCGGGCGTCGATCGCCTGCCCCGACAGCACGAACGCGCGCTCGGGCTCGAGGAAAGTGTCCTCGCCGCGCGCGACGCCGAACGCGGCGAGCAGCAGCGCGATCAGCAGCAGGCGGATGCCTGCGGCGCGGGTCGGGAAGGCGCGGGCGGACAGGAAGGCGATCATCGAACCCTCACGGAGACGCCAAGCTTATACGCGAGCGGCACTCCGATAGGGACTGGCCCGGACGCGATAGGTTCCTTGGCGCCGGCGCGCGCTCGCGGCGCGCCGGCGAACGGGCGCGTTACTCGGCCGTCTCGGCCGCCGCTTCGGCTGCCGCTTCGGGCCGGTCGACGAGTTCGACGTAAGCCATCGGCGCGTTGTCGCCGACGCGAAAGCCCATCTTCAGGATCCGCGTGTAGCCGCCCGGGCGCGCCTTGTAGCGCGGGCCGATCTCGGCGAACAGCTTGGTGACGACGGCGCGGTCGCGCGTGCGGTCGAACGCGAGGCGCCGGTTGGCGAGCGTCGGCTCCTTGGCGAGCGTGATCAGCGGCTCGACGACGCGGCGCAGTTCCTTCGCCTTCGGCAGCGTCGTCCTGATCGCCTCGTGCGTGAGCAGCGAGTTGCACATGTTGCGCAGCATCGCCTGGCGATGCTCCGACGTGCGGTTGAGCTTGCGTAGTCCGTGACGGTGGCGCATGGTGCGGTTTTCCTTTCACTTGCTTGTCGGCCGGCAGCCGTATCAGGTACTGCCGGGTGCACCGGGGCCGCGGCCCCTCTACCATCGACCGCAACGCGGTCGTCATCCCATGACGGCCTTCAGGCCGTCTTTACCTCTTGTCCAAACCCTGCGGCGGCCAGTTCTCGAGCCGGCCGCCGAGCGTGAGGCCGCGCGAGGCGAGCACTTCCTTGATCTCGTTGAGCGACTTGCGGCCGAGGTTCGGCGTCTTGAGCAGTTCCGTCTCGGTGCGCTGGATCAGGTCGCCGATGTAGTAGATGTTCTCGGCCTTCAGGCAGTTGGCCGAGCGCACCGTCAACTCCAGTTCGTCGACCGGGCGCAGCAGGATCGGGTCGAACACGCCGGCGCGCGGCGGCGGGAAGGCGGCTTCGCCGCCGATGCCGGCCTCGCCGATGTCGATCTGCGCGAAGACGGCGATCTGCTCGACGAGAATCTTGGCCGACGCGCGGATCGCCTCTTCCGGGCTGATCGCGCCGTTGGTGACGATCTCCATCACGAGCTTGTCGAGGTCGGTGCGCTGCTCGACGCGCGCGCTCTCGACGGTGTAGCTCACGCGCGCGACGGGCGAGAACGACGCGTCGAGGACGATGCGGCCGATCGCCTTCGTCGGCTCGTCGCCGTAGCGGCGCATCGTGCCGGGCACGTAACCGCGGCCCTTCTCGACCTTGATCTGCATGTCGAGCTTGCCGCCTTGCGCCAGGTGGGCGATGACGTGCTCGGGGTTGATGATCTCGACGTCGTGCGGCGTCTGGATGTCGCCCGCCGTCACCGGGCCCTCGCCCTCCTTGCGCAGCACGAGCGTGACCTCGTCGCGGTTGTGCAGCTTGAAGACGACGCCCTTCAGGTTGAGCATGATGTGGACAACGTCTTCCTGCACGCCGTCGATCGTCGAGTACTCGTGCAAGACGCCCGCGATCGTCACCTCGGTCGGCGCGTAGCCGACCATCGACGACAGCAGCACGCGGCGCAGCGCGTTGCCCAGCGTGTGGCCGTAGCCGCGCTCGAACGGCTCGAGCGTGACCTTGGCACGGTTGCCGCCGAGCGGCTCGACGTTGATGGCTTTGGGTTTCAGCAGATTCGTTTGCATGGAAGTCCTGTTCGTTTCAATACCCTCGGCTCGTTACACCGATAAGGCTGATGGACCGCGCCGGTCTTTCGCAATCCCGTCGCTTCGTGCCGGCTCGCGAAGCGCCACAGCAGGGATGCCCGCCGCCGGCCGGCACCCCGCCTTCCTGTCTCGCGAACGCTTATCTCGAGTACAACTCGACGATCAGCGCTTCCTTGATCTCGGCGCCGAACTCGTCGCGGTCGGGCGCCTTCTTGAAGGTGCCTTCGAGCTTGCCCGCGTCGACCGACACCCACGCCGGCATGCCCTGGCCTTCGGCAAGCTTGATCGATTCGGTGATGCGCAGCTGTGTCTTGGCCTTCTCGCGCACCGCGATAACGTCGCCCGCCTTCACCGCGTACGACGGGATGTTGACGACCTGGCCGTTGACCGTCAGCGCCTTGTGGCCGACGAGCTGGCGCGCCTCGGCGCGCGTCGAGCCGAAGCCCATGCGATAGACGACGTTGTCCAGCCGCGATTCGAGCAGCGCGAGCAGGTTCGCGCCGGTGTTGCCCTTGCGGCGCTCGGCCTCGGCGAAGTAGCGGCGGAACTGCCGCTCGAGAACGCCGTACATGCGCTTGACCTTCTGCTTCTCGCGCAACTGCAGCCCGAAGTCGGACGTGCGCGAGCCGGACATGCGCCCGTGCTGACCGGGCTTGGCCTCGAACTTGCACTTGTCGCCGACCGGACGGCGTGCACTCTTGAGGTAGAGATCGGTGCCTTCGCGGCGGGAGAGTTTGGCCTTGGGGCCGAGATAGCGTGCCACTTGATTTCCTTTTCAATCTGACGCAGCGGGCCTTGGAAGGCCCCGGCGCGAGTCCGGCGTGGGTCGTTGTTGTGCGCTCGGACGTTGGCGTTGCGAAGCCGGGAACCTCATCGTTGCAGCCGACTTCAATGGAACCGCCGGCGGGCGCGATACCGCCCCCGCCGG
>JBDHSE010000161.1:0-6785 GCA_039807955.1 Ideonella sp.
ATCAGCGTGCCGCCAACGCCGGGCGGAAGGCGCGGCGCCGGGCGTTCGAGCGCGTCGCCGCCGTGGAACTCGATCGCCTGCGCCACGCCTGCGCGTTCGGCGTTGCGGCGCGCGAAATCGACCATCCGGAACGACACGTCGCTCGCGACGATCGGCACCGCGCTCGCGTGAATGCGCGCCCTCGCGTCGTCTTGCAGCCGGCGCCAGCGCGCGCGCACCTCGGCCGGCGCGAACGGCAGCAGACGCTCGAACGCGAAGCGGCGCAGCAGGCCGGGGGCGATGCCGCAGGCGATCTGCGCCGCCTCGATCGCGATCGTCCCCGCGCCGCAGCAGGGGTCGTGCAGCACGCCGCCGGCATCGGGCGTGCCGCGCCAGCCGGCGGCGGCGAGCATCGCCGCGGCGAGCGTTTCCTTCAGCGGCGCGTCGCCCTTGTCCTCGCGCCAGCCGCGCTTGAAGAGCGGCTCGCCCGAGCTGTCGACGTAGAGCGTCGCCTCGTGCGCCGTGAGATGCAGGACGAGCTGCAGGTCGGGGCGGCGGGTGTCGACGCTCGGCCGCTCGCCGGTCGCTTCGCGCAGCGCGTCGCAGACCGCGTCCTTGATGCGCAGCGCGGCGAAGTTCAGGCTGCGCAGCGGCGAGTGCTGCGCCGTCGTGTCGACGCGCAGCGTGTGGCGCGGCGTGATCCACAGCCGCCAGTCGACGCTGCGCGCGAGCGCGTAGAGGTCGCCTTCGTCGCGGTAGGCGCCGTGCGCGACCTCGATCAGCACGCGCTGCGCGAGCCGGCTCTCCAGGTTCAGACGCATCACCTCGTCGACGCCGCCGTCGAGCCGCACGCCGCCGCGCAACGCTTCGGGCTTCACTTGCGGCAGCAGATGCGCGACCTCGTCGGCAAGCAGCACCTCGACGCCCGCGGCGCACGGCAGGAAGAGGGGTGCCTGACTCATAGGCCGTGCCCGCGGACTACATCGACCGCCGCTGGTTGGCCGGCGCGATCCTGAGCGCGTCGCGGTACTTGGCGATGGTGCGGCGCGCGACCTGGATGCCCTGCTCCTCGAGCATCTTCGCGAGCGCGCTGTCCGACAGCGGGCGCGCCGGGTCCTCGGCGGCGACGAACTGGCCGAGCAGCGCGCGCACCGCGGTGCTCGACGCACTGCCGCCGGTCTCGGTCGCGAGCGACGAGCCGAAGAAGTACTTCAGCTCGAAGGTGCCGATCGGCGTCGCCATGTACTTGGCCGTCGTGCCGCGCGAGATCGTCGATTCGTGCAGCCCGAGCTCGTCGGCGATCTCGCGCAGCACGAGCGGCTTCATCGCGATCGCGCCGTGCGTGAAGAAGCCCTTCTGGCGATCGACGATCGCCTGCGAGACGCGCAGGATGGTGTCGAAGCGCTGCAGGATGTTCTTGACGAACCAGCGCGCCTCCTGCAGCTGCGCACCGAGCGGCGAGCCGGCGCCGCCGCGCGCGCCGCGAATCGCCTGGGCGTAGAAGTCGTTGATCCGAAGCCTGGGCATCACATCGGGGTTGAGCACGGCCTTCCAGCCGCGGCCGGCCCTTTGCACGATGACGTCGGGGACGATGGGCTGCGCCGCGCCGCCGCCGAACGGCCGCCCGGGCTTGGGCTCGAGGCGCACGATCAGCGCCTGCGCTTCGCGCAGCAGCTCCTCGTCGGCGCCGGTCGCGGCGGCGAGCTTCTTCGTGTCGCGCCGGGCGAGCAGCTCGAGGTGCTGGCGGCAGATCAGGATCGCGATCGCCTGCGCCTGGCTGCGCGGCTGGGCGCGCAATTGCAGCGTCAGGCATTCGCCAAGGTCGCGCGCGCCGACGCCGGTCGGCTCGAGGCTTTGCAGCCACTTGAGCGCGCAGTGCAGGCGCTCGGTCAGTTCTTCGCGCGCCTCTTCGTCGCCGCCGGCCAGGCGCGCCGCGATGTCGTCGAGCGAGTCGGCGAGGTAGCCGTCGTCGTCGAGCGAGTCGATCAGCACCGCAAGCGCCGCCGCGTCCTCGGCCGACAGCCGCATGCACGCGATCTGCGCGCGCAGATGGTCGGCAAGCGTCTCGTCGGCCGCGCTGCGGTCGTGCGTCTCGCTGTCGTCGTCCGCCGCGCCCGCGCCGGGCAGGGCGGGCGACTCGGCGATGCCGTCGAAGTCCTCCCTCTCGGTGCCGTTCTCCCAGTCGTCGCGTTCGGGGGTGCCGAAGCCGGCGTCGTCGAGACCAGGCGCGCCGTCGTCCGCTGTGTCGCCGGACAGTGCGCCGCCGTCGTCGTCGCGATCGGCCGCGGCAACGGGTTCGGGCGCGATGCCGGGCGCGCCGGCGCCGTCGTGCGCGTCGTCGTCGGCCTCGAGGAAGGGATTCTGTTCGAGCATCTGCCCGACTTCCTGCTGCAGCTCGAGCGTCGAGAGCTGCAGCAGGCGGATCGACTGCTGCAGCTGCGGCGTCAGCGACAGATGCTGCGAGACGCGGACCTGGAGCGTGGGCTTCATGGCCGGCCGCGAGCTACATCCGGAAGTGCTCGCCGAGATAGACCTTGCGCACGTCGGCGTTGTCGACGATCTCGGCGGGCGTGCCCTCGGCAAGCACCTCGCCCTCGCTGATGATGTAGGCGCGGTCGCAGATGCCGAGCGTCTCGCGCACGTTGTGGTCGGTGATCAAGACGCCGATGCCGCGGCCCTTGAGGAAGCTGATGATGCGCTGGATCTCGATCACGGCGATCGGGTCGATGCCGGCAAACGGCTCGTCGAGCAGGATGAAGCGCGGCTGCGTCGCGAGCGCCCGCGCGATCTCGACCCGCCTTCGTTCGCCGCCCGACAGCGACGGCGCCGGGTTGTCGCGCAGCTTGTCGATCGCGAGGTCGCGCAGCAGGCCGTCGAGCAGCTCGTCGATGCGCGCCTTCTTCAGCGCGCGGCCGCCGGCATCGACCTGCAGTTCGAGCACGGCGCGGATGTTCTCCTCGACGCTCAACTTGCGAAAGATCGACGCCTCCTGCGGCAGGTACGACAGGCCGAGCCGCGAGCGCTGGTGGATCGGCATCCGCTCGACGCGCTCGCCGCCGATGCTGATGCGCCCGGCCTCGGCGCGCACGAGGCCGACGATCATGTAGAAGCTCGTCGTCTTGCCGGCACCGTTGGGCCCGAGCAGGCCGACGACCTCGCCGCCCTGCACCGCGACGTGGACGTCCTTGACGACGACGCGCGTGCCGTAGCTCTTCTTCAGCCCGCTCGCCTCGAGGCGCGCGCCGGGGTCGGCGGCGACGTTCACTGGCCCGGCCCGGACGCCGCGGCGCCGAGCGACGGCGTCGCGCGCAGCGCGGCGCCCGGCTGCGCGGCGGCGGCGGCCGCCTCGCGCGGCGCGAGCGTCGCCCGCACCCGCCCGCTCGGGTTGGCCGGCGTCACCGCCGCCGGCCCGCCGCTGACGCTGAAGACCTCGGACGTGTTGTCGTACGTGATCAGGCTGCCGGCCGTCTCGTCGGCGAGCGTCGCGCCGCGAAAGCGGCGGATCACGGCGCGATCGACGAGGCGCACGGTGTCGGCCTTGCCGTCGTACTCGATGCGCACCGCCTCGCCGCGGATCGTCTCGTCGACGCCGTCGCGCTTCTGGCTGAAGGTCGCGACCTGCCCCGGCAGCGCCGTCGCGACGCCGTACTGGTAGCCGTCGGGCGACTGGCGGACCTCGATTTTTGCCGCCCGCATCGTCAGCGAACCCTTGGTGACGACGACGTTGCCGGTGAAGCTGCCGATCTGCTTCAGGTCATCGTAGCGTCCGCTGTCGGCCTCGATGTTGAGCGGCTTGTCGCGATCCGCCCGCTCCGCCTGCACCGGCGGCGCAAGCAGGGTCCATGCCAGCGCCAGGAGGACGCTGCATCGCCTGCTGCCGGCATAGGGGTCGCGCGGGATCTTGGACATAGGGCACGAAACTTGCGTGCGATTCTAGCCGTCCGTTCCGGCGCGAAATGCGCCGGACGCGACCCGCGAGGATGCGCCGATCAGGCTTTCGCGCGCGTGCGCTGGACCAGGTACTCCGCCACCGCGAGCGCGCGCTGCGGCGAGCCGGTGAGCGTCGCCGACGTAAGGTACTTGCCGGCGACGCCGATCGACGGCACGCCGTCGATCTTGTAGGCCTGGGAGATCTGCGCTGCCTGACGGGCCTTGGTCTGGACCGAGAAGCCGTTGTAGAAGGTCATGAACTTGTCGGGATCGACGCCGTTCTTCTTCATGAAGGCGGCAATCTCCTTCGGGTTGTCCAGCCGCTGGTGATCGACGTGGATCGCGGCGAAGACCTTGCCGTGAATCGCCTCGACGAGGCCCATCTCCTCGAGCGCGTAGTAGATGCGCTGGTGGGCGACGAACGGATCCTCCCGAAACGCGACCGGAATGCGGCGGAAGTCGACATCGGCCGGCAGCTTCTTGGCCCATGCCTCGAGCATCGGCTCGAACGCGTTGCAGTGCGGGCAGCCGTACCAGAAGAACTCGACGACCTCGATCTTGCCGTTGGCGGGCGTCGGCACCGGCGGGTTGAGCACGATGTAATCCTTGCCGGCGACCGGCGCCGCGCCCTGCGCGACAGCCAGCGGCAGGCCCGACGCCAGCGCCCCAGCGGCGACACCGCCGCGCACCAGCGCAGTCGAGAACTCACGACGTTTCATGCTTGATCCTCATTGCAAATGACTTCGGTGGATACGCGTACTGCACGATTGGTTCAACCTGGAAACAGCCGTTGAACGCACTCGCCAGTGCCGTGGTCGGCGCGTCAGGCAAGGCGCGACGACGCGGCGGGCTCTTGCCCGCAAGGAGGAGCAACGCCGCCTGGCGTGTCGAACGCGGTGCTGGCGAGTGTGTAGCGCACTCACTCGAACGATGAGCAGAGTCGAAGACGCGGATGTCTGTACCCATGCGGTTGTCGTAAGAATCACCAGCGATCAACGGCTGTTTCCAGGTTCAACGCTGGACGCGAACGATGGCGGCATCGACGCCGGCTTCGGCGAGCCTGTCCTTGGCCGCGTCGGCGTCCTCCCGGCGCTCGAACGGGCCGACGCGCACGCGGTAGACGGTGCGCCCGGCCTGTTCGCGCTCGGTCACCTTGGCCGTCATGCCGAGCATGCCGAGGTTGGCGCGCTGCTGCTCGGCGTCGTCGCTGCGCGCATAGGCGCCGGCCTGGACGAAGTAGGTCACCGGCTGGACGGCAGCCGGCGCGGCCGATGCGGCGGTGGCCGCGGCATCCGCGGTCGCTGTCTGGGCCGGGCCTGCGGTGCCGATCGCTGGCGCAGCCGCCGAAGGCGTAGCCGCCGCGCTCGCCGCGCCGGCCGACTTTTGCGCGTTCTTGCCGGCGAAGGCGGCGTTCGGGTCCCAGTTGCGGTCCTTCTCGGCCTGCGCCGCGTCCTGCTCGGCGCTGCGTTGCGGCACCTTGTCGATGAACGGCAGCGATACCTTCGTCATGTAGAGCGCGACGCCGAGCGCGAGCGCGAGCCCTGCGAGCAGGCCGACGATCAGGCCGAGGACGAAGCCGCCGCGCTGGTTCGCGCGCGCGGCAGTCGGGGTGCGCTGCCTCATTCGCTGCCTCCTTCGGAGCGCGCCATCGATTGCGGAGCGCTGACGCCGAGCAGCGCGAGCACGTTGGCGATCACCTGGCGCGTCGCCGCGAGCAGCGCGAGGCGGGCGCAGGACAGCGCGGCGTCGTCGACGAGGAAGCGCTCGGCGCCGTAGTAGGTGTGGAAGGCGGCGGCCAGGTCGCGCAGGTAGAACGCGAGGTCGTGCGGCGCGAGGCCGGCCGCGGCGCGGGCGAGGATCGCCGGCGCGTCGGCGAGGGCGAGCATCAGCGCGAGTTCGGCCGGCGCCGTGAGCAGCGACAGGTCGGCCGCCGCCAGTTGCGCGGCGCCCTGCCCGCCCTTGGCGAGCACCGAGCAGATCCGCGCATGCGCGTACTGGACGTAGTAGACCGGGTTCTCGTCGCTTTGCTCGAGCGCGAGGTCGACGTCGAACACGAACTCGGTGTCGGCCTTGCGGCTGAGCATGAAGAAGCGCACCGCGTCGCGCCCGGTCCAGTCGACGAGGTCGCGCAGCGTGACGTAGCTGCCGGCGCGCTTGGAGATCTTCACCTCCTCGCCGCCCTTCATCACCGTCACCATCTTGTGCAGCACGTAGTCCGGGTAGCCCTGCGGCACGCCCATGCCGAGCGCCTGCAGCCCGGCGCGCACGCGCGCGACGGTGCCGTGGTGGTCGCCGCCCTGGATGTTGATCGCCGTCGTGAAGCCGCGCTCGAACTTCGCGAGGTGGTACGCCACGTCGGGCACGAAGTAGGTGTAGGCACTGACTTCGCCGGCCGCCGCAGCAGCCCCGTCGGGCGCCGACTTGCGCATCACGCGGTCCTTGTCGTCGCCGTAGTCGGTCGTGCGCAGCCAGAGCGCGCCGCCCTCCTCGTAGGTCTTGCCCGACGCGACGAGGCGGCGCACGGTGTCCTCGACGCGGCCGCTCGTGTACAGGCTCGACTCGAGGTAGTAGTTGTCGAAGCGGACGCCGAGCGCCTTCAGGTCCAGGTCCTGCTCGCGGCGCAGGTAGGCGACGGCGAACTGGCGGATCCCGTCCAAGTCGTCGGCGTCGCCCGACGCGGTGAACTCGCGGTCGTCGGCGTGGACCGATTGCCTGGCCGCGAAGTCGGCGGCGACGTCGGCGATGTAGTCGCCGTTGTACGCCGCCTCGGGCCACTGCGCGTCGCCCGGCTGCAGACCCTTCAGCCGCGCCTGGACCGATGCCGCAAGCGTCGCGATCTGCGCGCCGGCGTCGTTGTAGTAGAACTCGCGCGTCAC
>JBDHSE010000162.1:0-6696 GCA_039807955.1 Ideonella sp.
TCTCTTGCCGTGCTCGCCGTTGGCGCGAGCGTGCTGCTGGCGCAACTGCTCACGCCGATGCCGGCAGCGGCGGCGCCGGCTGCCGATGCGCGCGTGATCGTCACCTTCAAGGCCGACTCGGCGATCGCGCGCCAGCAGGTGCTCGGCTCGGCGAGCCGCGCCGAGACCGCGGCGCAGCGCAGCAGCGAACGCGCCGGCATCCTCGGCAAACGCATCGGCTTCGCGCTGCGCGGCGGTGCCAACGTCTCCGACCGCACCCAGGTCGTGCTCGCGAGCGGCATCGATTCCGAGCAGCTCGCGGCGAAGCTCGCCGCCGATGCCGACGTCGAGTCGGCCGTCGTCGACGTTCGGCGCCACCGCTACGCCGCGCCGAACGATCCGCTCTACCCCGCCGGCCAGCCGGCCAACCCCGGCCCGGTCGTCGGTCAGTGGTACCTGCGCGCGCCGTCGGGCGAAGTGAAATCGGCGATCGGTGCCGAAACGGCGTGGTCGGTGACGACCGGCAATCCGAACGTGATCGTCGCCGTGCTCGACACCGGCGTGCGCTTCGACCATGCCGACCTCAAGACCAAGCTGCTGCCGGGCTACGACATGATTACCGACCCGGTGATCGCGGGTGACGGCAACGGCCGCGACGCCGACGCGAGCGATCCGGGCGACTATGTCTCGGACGCCGACAAGGCGGCGCACCCATCGACCTTCGAAGGCTGCGACGTGACCGACAGCTCGTGGCACGGCACGCAGACGGCGAGCCTCGTCGGCGCCGCGACCGGCAACGGCATCGGCATGGCGAGCATCGGCCGCAAGGTGCGCGTGCTGCCGCTGCGCGTGCTCGGCAAGTGCGGCGGCTACGACTCCGACATCCAGGCCGCGATGCGCTGGGCGGCGGGGCTCGACGTTCCCGGCGTGCCGTCGAACCCGACGCCGGCAGCGGTCATCAGCATGAGCCTGGGCAGCGACGGCGCGTGCACGAGCAGCTATGTCTCGGTCGTCGGCGAAGTGACGGCGGCCGGCACGCTCGTCGTCGCCGCCGCCGGCAACAGCGCCGGGCGCGCCGTCGGCACGCCGGCGAGTTGCCCCGGCGTGCTCGCGGTCGGCGGTCTGCGCCACGCCGGCACCAAGGTCGGCTACTCGGACTTGGGCCCGCAGGTCGCGATCAGCGCGCCGGCCGGCAACTGCGTCAACGTCGACGCCAGCGAGCCCTGCCTGTATCCGATCGTCACCGCGCTGAACGCCGGCACGACGAAGCCGGTCGCTGGAAGCTCGATCTACAGCGACGCCTGGAACTACGCCGCCGGAACGAGCTTTGCCGCGCCGCTCGTCGCCGGCACCGCGGCGCTGATGGTCTCGGCGCGCCCCGCGTTGCAGCCGGCCGACCTGCGCAGCCTGCTGCAATCGACGGCGCGGCCGTTCCCGCGGACCGGCGGCGACAACGGCGACGGCAGCGTCGTTCCGGTCTGCACCGCGCCCGGCGATTTCGACCAGCTGCAGTGCTATTGCACGACGCGCACCTGCGGCGCCGGCATGCTCGACGCCGGTGCGGCGCTGAAGGCGGCGACGGCGCCGGGAGCCGTCATCGCCCGCATCGGCGTCACGCCAAGCGCCCCGGCGCCGGGCCAGACGATCACGCTCAGCGGCGCCGCCAGCCTCGTCGGACCGGGGCGCACAGTGGCGAGTTGGCGCTGGGAGCTGACCTCCGGCGGCGGCATCGTCAGCGGCTTCACCGGCGTGACAAACCAACAGACGGCCGAGGTCGTCGCAAGCAGCAGCGGCAGCTTCAGCGTGCGGCTGACGGTGACCGACGACCAGGGCACGAGCGCCGTCGCCAACGACAGCATCGCCGTCGCCTGGCCGTCGTCGTCGGGCGGCGGCGGCGCGCTCGGCCCGGCCTGGCTTGCCGGCCTGCTCGCGTCGGTGATCGCCGTCGGCTGCGCCCGGCGGCGCGAAACTGGGGCCTGAAGGACGGCCTGTTGACCGCATCGCGACCGCCCTGAGCGCGCCATCATCGCCGCCGGAGCTGCCCGCGTGCAGGGCGGCCCGGTGCGAGGGCGAGGGAGGCCGGCGGTGGATCGCGAACAATTCGACACACAGGGCGCCGATGCGTGCGCCAGATCGGGCGCGGCGCGCCTGCAGCGCATGTCACGCGCGGCGCGCCTGCAGCGCATGTCACGCGTCATCGGCGCCGCCGTCTTCGGCTGCGCCCTGCTCGCCGCAGTGCCGGCGCAGGCAGCGGGCGAGCCCCGCGCCGCCAACGGCCTGATCGTCAAGCTGAAGGACGCGCCGGCGCACGACCGCGCGCAGGCGCTCGGCGTCGGCCACCGCGTGCCGGAAGAGGCCGATGGCGAACATCTGAAGCGCGTGCTGGCCACGGCCGGCATCAGCCGCTACCGGGCACTGCCGGTCGGCCGCGCCGCGCAACGGCTCGACTTCGGCCGCGTCCTCGGCGGCGACGAGGCGGCGCGTATCGCGGACCAACTGCGCGCCGATCCGGACGTCGAATGGGTCGTCGCCAACGAGCGCGAGCAGCGCCTGCAGACGGCGCCGAACGATCCGTTCTACGCGCAGCAATGGTGGCTCGCGAATCCGGGCGGCAGCAACTCGAACGTGTTGTCGGCGCGCCGGCGCGGACTGCCGGGCTTCGAAGGTGCATGGGCGCGCGAGCCGGGCCGCGCGGCGGCCGTCGTCGCGATCCTCGACACCGGCGTCACCCGCCATCCGGATCTCGCAGGCCAGGTGCTGCCGGGCTACGACTTCGTCTCGACGATCGAGTACGCAAACGACGGCGACGGCCGCGACGCCGACGCGAGCGACCCTGGCGACTGGGTCAGCAAGGCCGACGTACAGGCCGCGCCGAAGACGTTCGACGGCTGCGACGTGCAGAACAGCTCATGGCACGGCACGCAGATCGCGGGCCTCGTCGCCGCGGGGACCGACAACGCGATCGGCATCGCTGCGGCGAGCCGCGACGGGCGCATCGTGCCGGTGCGCGTCGCCGGCAAGTGCGGCGCGGAAGTCGCCGACATCATCGACGGCATGCGCTGGGCGGCGGGCCTCGCCGTCGCGAAGGCGGGCGGCGGCTTCCTGCCCGCGAACCCGAACCCGGCGCGCATCGTCAGCATCAGCTTCGGCAGCAGCGCAGCGTGCAACGCGGCGTATCAATCGACGATCGACGAACTCGCCGCGCACGGCGTCGTCGTCGTTGCCGCGGCGGGCAACTCGCACACCGCACCGATGCGGCCCGCCAACTGCAACGGCGCGATCGGCGTCGCCGCGCTCAACCGCGACGGCTTCAAGGCGACGTATTCGAATTTCGGCGCTGGCCTTGTCGTCGCGACGGTCGGCGGCGACCCGGACGACGAAGGCGCGTGGGGCGCGATCCTCGGCGACGACGGCCTCGTCACGCTCGACAACGCCGGGAGCAACGGCCCCGGCGCCGCGAGCTATGCGCGCGTCTTCGGATCGAGCTACTCGGCGCCGATCGTCGCCGGCGCAATCAGCCTGATGCTGAGCGCGAACCCGGGGCTGACACCGGAGCAAATCAGCGCCGGCCTGCGTCAGAGCGCGCGCCCGCACGTCACCTCGCCGTCGATCGAGACCTGCTCGGCGGACAACCCGGGGCGCTGCATCTGCACGACGCGGACCTGCGGCGCCGGCATCCTCGACGTGGCCGAGGCGGTGCGTTACGCGCAGTCGATCGCGCAGCAGACGAGCTTCACGGCCAGGCGCTGGCCGACCGAGGTGATCGCGAGCGCCGAGGTCGATGCCGCCGTCGCGCTCGGTCGCGACGTGGCGCCGAACGCGGGACCTGGCGCGCTCGCATCGGCGGGCGGCGGCGCGCTCGGTCCGCTGTGGCTGCTCGGGCTCTCGATCTCGGTCGCCGCGGTGGCGCTGGCGTTTCGCCGCCGCGGCTGACCGGGCGCGAAGCCGGTTCGAACCGGCCGTGCTATCTGGCGCACGGCGCGAACGGCTTTCCGAGCGGCGCCGCATCCAGTGCCAGCCGCTGCGCAAGCGCCGCATCGGCATCGTCGATGCGCAGCATGACGCTGTCGCTCGACGCTTCGCGCGGCACGCTGCGCGCCGAGCGCACGCCGCGTTCGTGCCACGCGGCGAGCGCCGCTTCGGCCTCGGCCGGCGTGAACGGGCCGGCTTCGAGGCACAGGCTCGCGATCGTCGGCCCGGCCATCGCCGCCGCGCCCTGCGCGCCGGGCAGCACGCGCAGCAACTGCGGCTCGACCTGGCGCGCCATCCGCTCGGGCTCGCGCTCGCCCAGCGCGCGGCTGCCGATCAAACCGTCGAGCCAGCCCTGCGACCAGATGAAGAAGGCGAGGTTGGCGAGCACCAGCAGCAGCGCGAGTGCGCGCAGCTTCATGGTGCGGGCGACGGGATCGTGTCGGGACCGAAGGCCGGCCGCACGCTCACCTCGCCGCTCGCAATCGTGTGCCGCCCGTCGGCGGCATCGACGAGCAGCGCGCCGTGCGCATCGACGCCGCGCGCCGTGCCTTCGGGCGCGCCGGCGGCGGTCGTTCGCACCGGCTGTCCGCACAGCACGTCGCGCGCCGCGTAGCGCGCGGCAAAGGGGGCGAAGCCGTCGCGCTCGAACGCCTGCAGCGCGTCGACTAGCGGCAGCGCGATGCGCGCGAGCACTGCCGGCGCGCTCGCGCCGGGGTCGATCTCGGCGAGCGACGCCATGCGGCCGTGCAGGTCGGCCGGCAGCGGCTCGGGCAGCGGCGCGACGTTGAGTCCGACGCCGATCACCGCGAGCCGCTGGCGGCCGCTGGCGAGCGTCTCGATGAGTATCCCGCCGAGCTTGCGCCCGAGGCTGCCGTCGGCCGGTGGGCCCTGATCGGCGGGCGGTGCGAGCCACAGATCGTTCGGCCACTTCAGCACGATGGACGGCAGCGTCGGCGCGGTCGCGGGCTGCAACGCGTCGGCGAGGGCGACGCCAACGGCGAGCGACAGCCCCGACCAGTCGGCCGGCGCGAGCGGCAGCGCGAGCGAGAAGGTGAGCGACGCGCCGCGCGCCGAGCGCCAGCCGCGGCCGAGCCGGCCGCGCCCGGCGGTCTGGTGCTCGGCGACGAGCAGGCAGGGTTGCATGTCGGCCTGGCGGCGGCCGACACGATCGGTCGCGCCCGGCGTGTCGAGGCCGCGCCCGTTCGGTGCGGCGCGTGCGCGTTCGAGCAGCACGGTGTTGGTGGACGGCGCCCGGGCCAGCACTTCGACGCTCAGTCCCGGCAGCCTGGTTTCGAGCTGCGCCCACAGCGCGGGCGCGTTCCACTGCCATTGGCCGCCGGCGGCCGGCGCTGCCCTCGCGGTCATCGCTTCGGCGCGAGCATCGTGCCCCGGCAGTGCGGCGATCCGCAGCGGCAGGCGAACTGTTCCTTCAGCTTCTTCGTGTAGCGCTCGTCGATGACGAGGCCGTAGTCGTAGAACAGCTCCTCGCCGGGGGCGATGTCGGTCAGCGCGTTGACGAAGACGCGGCCGCCGACCTCGTCCGCCTCGCAGTTCGGCGTGCACGCATGGTTGATCCAGCGTGCGGCGTTGCCGCGCACGCTGGCGTCGATGACGTGCTGGTCGTCGATGTGGAAGTAGAAGGTATGGTTCGGGTCGCTCGGGTCGTGCGGATGGCGGCGCAGCGCCTCGCGCCAGCTGATGATCTCGCCGAGATATTCGATGACGCGCGTGCCCTTGGCGATCGGCGCGACGGCGAACACGCCCTTGCCGTGCACGCCCGAGCGGCGCACCTGGATGCGCCGCGTCGCCTTGCGCGCGGCAGCGTGGCGCTTGCCGTTCGCTGCCTGCGGCGCGCCGCGATCGTTCCGGTGCTTTGGCGAAGCGGCTTGCGTCATGGTCGACTTTGGGTACATTGAATTCGTGGGTGCGCGCGCGCGTGTATGCAGGCGCGCGCACGCGTGAGGGCAGATTGTAGGCAGACCTTGCGTCGCCGAGAGCAGACAACAGGACAGGCATGGGAAAGTCACTCATCATCGCGGAGAAGCCGTCGGTCGCGCAGGACATCGTTCGCGCGCTGACGGCGGCCAGCGGCAAGTTCGACAAGCACGAGGATCATTTCGAGAACGACGAATACGTCGTCACGTCGGCGGTCGGCCATCTGGTCGAGATCAAGGCGCCCGAGGCCTACGACGTCAAGCGCGGCAAGTGGAGCTTCGCGCACCTGCCGGTGATCCCGCCGCACTTCGAGCTGGCGCCGATCGACAAGGCGAAGTCGCGGCTCAACGCCGTCGTCAAACAGGTCAGGCGCAAGGACGTGACGCAGCTCATCAACGCCTGCGACGCCGGGCGCGAGGGCGAGCTGATCTTTCGCCTGATCGTGCAGTACGCGGCCGGCGCCAAGCCGCTCACCAAACCGATCCAGCGCCTGTGGCTGCAGAGCATGACGCCGGCCGCGATCCGCGAAGGCTTCGACAAGCTGCGCAGCGACGCGCAGATGGCGGGCCTGGCCGACGCCGCGCGCAGCCGATCGGAGGCCGACTGGCTCGTGGGCATCAACGGCACGCGCGCGATGACGGCGTTCAATTCGCGCGACGGCGGCTTCTTCCTGACGACGGTCGGGCGGGTGCAGACGCCGACGCTGTCGATCGTCGTCGAGCGCGAGGAGAAGATTCGCAAACACGTCGCGCGCGACTACTGGGAGGTGCGCGCGACCTTCGACGCCCAAGCCGGCCAATACGAAGGCAA
>JBDHSE010000163.1:0-6685 GCA_039807955.1 Ideonella sp.
AAGGCCGTCGCGCGCGGCAAGATGAAGCCGGAAGAAGCGCGCGCCGCGCTCGACGGCCTCGTCGGCAGCACCGACTACGCCGCGCTCGCCGACTGCGACTGGGTGCTCGAGGCGGCGACCGAGGACCTCGCGCTCAAGCGCCGCATCTTCGCCGACGTCGAGTCGCGCGTCGCGGCCGATGCGGTGATCACGTCGAACACGAGTTCGCTGCCGGCGGCGCGCATCTTCTCGGGCCTGAAGCACCCCGCGCGCGCGACGGTGACGCACTTCTTCGCGCCGGCCTGGCGCAACCCGGCGGTCGAGGTCATCGATTGGGACCGCGCCGACCCGGCGCTCGTCGCCTGGCTGCGCCACCTGTTCGCCGCGACCGGCAAGCTGCCGCTCGTGACGACCGACGCGCCGTGCTTCATGCTCGACCGCGTGTTCGACAACTGGTGCAATGACGCCGCGCTGCTGCTCGGCGAGGCGACGGCGGCCGAGATCGACAGCGTCGCCGGCGAGTTCGTCCACGCCGGGCCGTTCTTCGTGCTGAACCTCGCGCACGGCAACCCGATCATCACCGAGACGAATACGCTGCAGGCCGAGGAGGAGGGCGCGCACTACCGGCCGGCAGGAATCTTTCGATCGGTCGATCGTTGGCTCACCGTCAAGCCGGGCAAGAGCGTCGCCGTCGAGCCGAAAACTGCGGCGAACGTGCGCGACCGCATGCTCGGCGTTCTGCTGTCGCAGACGGTCGACATCCTCGATCGCGGCATCGGCACCGCGGCCGACCTCGACCTCGGCTGCCGCGTCGCGCTCGGCTTCAAGCGCGGGCCGCTCGAGATCATGCGCGACGCGGGCGACGCCGAATGCGATCGCATCCTGGCGCGCTTCGCGAAGGATCGGCCCGGCATGCCCGGCGCGAAGCGTGCGCTCGCGAGCTACCAGCCGGCCGAGCGCCACGTCCTCGTCGATGAGGTCGACGGCGTCAAGATCATCACGCTGCGCCGGCCCGAGGCGCTCAACGCGCTGCACGACGAGATGACCGACGAGATCCTCGGCGTGATCCGGCGCTTCGAGGGTGACCCAAGAGTGGCGGGCTTCGTCATCGTCGGCTACGGCACGAAGGCGTTTTGCGCCGGCGCCGATATCGGCCGCTTTCCGTCGCTGCTCGGCGATGCCGACGCCGCGGCGCAGTACGCGCGCGACTGCTCACGGCTGCTCGTGCATCTGGACGCCTGCGCCAAGCCGGTCGTCGCCGCGTTGAACGGCATGGCGCTCGGCGGCGGCTTCGAACTCGCGATGCGCTGCCACGCGCTCGTCGCCGACGAGAGCGCGTGGATGCAGCTGCCCGAGGTCACGCTCGGCATCCTGCCCGGCATCGGCGCGATGGTCGTGCCGTATCGGCGCTGGCCGCAGGCGGCGGCGAAGTTCCACCGCATGCTCACGCGTGCCGAGCGGCTGAGCGCGCAGGACGCGAACGCACTCGGCGTCGTCGATGCGCTCGCCGACGGCTACGACGACCTGATCGCGAAGGCGGTCGCCCGCGTTCATGCGATGAAGGGCAAGCCGGCGCGGATCGCCGACGGCACGGTCGCGATCCCGCCGTTCGAGGCGCCCGACGCTGCGCGCAAGTTGAGCGCGAAGGTGATCGGCCTCATCGAGCAGGCGGTCGCGCAGGCCGGCGCCGCGCCGACGCTCGCCGCCGCGCTCGAGGTCGGCTACCGTGCGTTCGGCGCCGTCGCCTGCAGCGCCGCGGCGCGCGAGGGGATCGACGCCTTCATGACACGGCGCAAACCCGACTTCGGAACGACGGGATAAACACGCGGCAGGCGCGGGCGATCAATGGCAGGCGCTGCAATGTCGAGGCTCGCTCGCCGCGATCTCCCTGACCCCGACGCAGTTCGCGGGCTGACGAGAATGGGGAACGCAGCATTGCGCGCCGCCGTGCGTTGCATCGCGCCGCCAAGTGCAGAAGGAATCGACGCGGCGCCGCGGAGGCCATCGCCATGAAGATCGACACCGAACTCGCCAACGTCTCGCTCGACGACAAGTATCAGCTCGCGAGCGGCCGCGTTTACCTCACCGGCATGCAGGCGCTGGCGCGGCTGCCGATGCTGCAGCGCGAGCGCGATCGCGCGGCCGGGTTGAACACGGCGGGCTACATCTCGGGCTACCGCGGCTCGCCGCTCGGCGGGCTCGACACTGCGCTGCACGAGGCCGAACCGTTCCTCGCCGCGCACGACGTGCGGTTTCACCCCGGCGTCAACGAGGACCTCGCGGCGACCGCGATCTGGGGCACGCAGCAACTGCACCTGTTTCCCGGCGCGAAGCGCGACGGCATCTTCTCGATGTGGTACGGCAAGGGGCCGGGCGTCGATCGCTGCGGCGACGTCTTCAAGCACGCCAACTTCGCCGGCACGGCAAAGCACGGCGGCGTACTCGTCGTCGCCGGCGACGACCACAGCGCGCGCTCGTCGGCCGTCGCGCATCAAAGCGAGCATGTGTTCTCGGCCTGCGCGATTCCGGTCCTCGCGCCTTCGGGCGTGCAGGAGTACCTCGACTTCGGCCTGCACGGCTGGGCGCTGTCGCGCTACTGCGGCTGCTGGGTCGCGCTGAAGATCACGTCGGATTCGGCCGAAAGCTCGGCCGTCGTCGACATCGGCGCCGACCGCGTGCGAATCGTGCTGCCCGACGATTTCGCGCTGCCGCCCGACGGCCTGCACATCCGCTGGCCCGACCCGCAGCTGGCGCAGGAATACCGGATGCAGGCGTTCAAGATCTACGCCGCCGTCGCCTATGCCCGTGCCAACGGGCTCAACCGCCTGGTGTGGGACGCGCCGCGGCCGCGCCTCGGGATCATCGCCTGCGGCAAGGCCTGGCTCGACGTGCGCCAGGCGCTCGCCGACCTCGGCATCGACGAACGCAGCGCGCGCGACATCGGGCTGCGGCTGTACAAGGTCGGCATGGCGTGGCCGCTCGAGGCGAGCGGCGTGCGCCGCTTCGCGCAGGGTCTGGAGGAGATCCTCGTCGTCGAGGAGAAGCGCCAGATCATCGAGTACCAGTTGAAGGAGATGCTCTACGACTGGCGCGACGACGCACGCCCGCACGTCGTCGGCAAGTTCGACGAGAGCGGCGAATGGCCGGCGCCGCCGCACCAGTGGCTGCTGCCGCCGACCGGCGAGCTGACGCCGGCCGTCGTCGCCCGTGCGATCGCCGCGCGCCTGGCGCGCTTTCACACGAGCGAAGCGATCGAGGCGCATCTGGCGCGGCTGCAGGCGCAGCACGAGGCGGCGGCACAGGCCAGGCGGGCGCCGGTGCGGACGCCGTTTTATTGCTCGGGCTGCCCGCACAACCGCTCGACGCGCGTGCCCGAGGGCTCGAACGCGCTCGCCGGCGTCGGCTGCCACCTGATGGCGGTCGGCATGGAGCGCAACACGCTGACGATCTGCCAGATGGGCGGCGAGGGCGTGACCTGGCTCGGCATGGCCGAACACGCCGGCGTGCAGCACGTGTTCGCCAACATGGGCGACGGCACGTACTTCCACTCCGGCCTGATCGCGATCCGCGCCGCCGTCGCGGCCAACGTCAACATCACCTACAAGCTGCTCTACAACGACGCCGTCGCGATGACCGGCGGCCAGCATATCGACGGTACGCTGACAGTGCCGCAGCTCACGCGCCAGCTCGCCGCCGAGGGCGTGGGCAGAATCGTCGTCGTCGCCGACGACATCGAGAAGTACCCGCGCGACGCCGGCTTCGCGCCCGGCATCGAACTGCGACCGCGCGAAGAGTTCGACGCCGTGCAGCTCGAACTGCGCGCAACGCCCGGCGTCACCGCGATCGTCTTCGACCAGACCTGCGCCGCCGAGAAGCGGCGCCGGCGCAAGCGCGACCCGATCGCCAACCCGACGCCGAAGCGGCGCATCTTCATCAACGAGCGCGTCTGCGACGGCTGCGGCGACTGCAGCCTGAAATCGAACTGCCTGTCGGTCGTGCCGGTCGAGACCGAGTTCGGCACCCGCCGCGCGATCGACCAGTTCACCTGCAACCTCGACTACAGCTGCCTCGAGGGCTTTTGCCCGAGCATCGTGAGCGTCGAGGGCGGCGCGCTGCGCAAGCCGCAGCCGGCGGCGGTCGGCGTGGCCGATGTCGCGGACCTGCCGGAGCCGGCGCTTCCGGCGCTCGAGACGCCGTTCTCGCTGCTCGTCGCCGGCGTCGGCGGCACCGGCGTCATCACGATCGGCGCGCTCGTCGGCATGGCGGCGCACATCGAGGGCAAGGGCGTGACGGTGCTCGACATGACGGGCCTGGCGCAAAAGGGCGGCGCCGTGATGTCGCACGTTCGCGTCGCGCGCCACCAGAGCGAGCTGCACGCGGTGCGCATCGACGCCGGCCACGCCGACGCCGTGCTCGGCTGCGAACTCGTCGTCACCGCCGGCAACGAGGTGCTGGCTAAGATGCGCCGCGGCCACACGCGCGCCGTGCTCAACACGGCGCGCGTCATCAGCGGCGAGTTCATCCGCCATCCCGACCGGCCGGTCGGCGCCGATGCGATGCAGGCGTCGATCCGCGCCGCGGTCGGCGACGGCGCGCTCGAATGCCTGGACGCGACGCGGCTCGCTTCGCTGCTGCTCGGCCATTCGATCACCGCCAACATGTTCCTGCTCGGCTTCGCGTGGCAGCGCGGGCTGGTGCCGGTGTCGCGCGCGGCGCTGGCACGGGCGATCGAGCTGAACGGCGTCAGCGTCGCCGACAACCAGCGCGCCTTCGACTGGGGCCGCCGCGCCGCCTACGACGCCGAGGGCACCGAGCGCGCCGCGGCCGGCGCCGAGACGGTGCCCGAGACGCACCGCCTGTCGCAGGACTTCGCCGAGGTCTTCACCCGCCGCCGCGCGCTGCTCGTCGACTACCAGAACGAGCGCTATGCCGCGCACTACGCCGCGCTCGTCGAGCGCGCGCGCGATGCCGAGGAGCGCGTCGCGCCCGGCAGCACGCGCTTCGCCGAAGCGGTCGCGCGCAACGCCTACAAGCTGCTCGCGATCAAGGACGAGTACGAGGTCGCGCGCCTGTACACCGACGGCGAGTTCGCGAAGGCGGTGCAATCGATGTTCGACGGCGACGCGAAGGTCAACCTGCACCTTGCGATCCCCGGCCTGCGCAAGCACGACGCGGTGACCGGCGAGCCCGTCAAGCGCCGCTACGGGCCGTGGATGCTGCAAGCGATGCGCGTCCTTGCGCGCTTCAAGGTGTTGCGCGGGACGCCGTTCGACGTCCTCGGCTACAGCGCCGAGCGGCGCATGGAGCGCTCGCTCGCGCACGACTACGAACGCGACGTAGCGAAGCTGTGCGCGCAACTGACGGCGGCCGACCTCGACCTCGCGTGCGAGATCGCGGCGATCCCGGATTCGATCCGCGGCTTCGGCCCGGTCAAGCAGCGCAACGTCGATGCGGCGCGGACGAAGCACGACGTGCTCTGGGCCGAGTGGCATCGGCGCCATCCCGAGCCCGGCAGCGGCGGCCGCGCGGGCGACCCGGCACCTGCGCATTGAAGGCGCTACGGATCGAACCTCGGGCGCCGCGCACGGCGCACCGACCACATCTGCAAAGCGGCCGACATGAACGACTTCGTGCACGACGAGAGCACCACCCGATGATCGACACCGCATGAAGCGCCATCCGCTGTGGCGCAGCGGCTTTCGGCCGTTCTACCTGCTCGGCGCGGCGTACGCGCCGCTGCTCGTCGCCGGCGTCGTCGGCGCGTTTGCCGGCGTCGTCGATCTGGCGGCGGCCGGCAACGCGCCGCCGCTTTGGCACGGTCACGAGCTGATCTTCGGCTTCGCGCTCGCGATCATCTTCGGCACGCTGCTGACGGCGCTGCCGAGCTGGTCGGGCACGCCCGAGGTCGGCGGCGCGCGGCTTGCGCTGCTCGTCGCGCTCTGGATCATTGGCCGCGCCGCGTTCTGGGCCGATCCGTGGCTGCCGCGCGCCGTGACGGCGGTCGCCGACATGCTGCTCGTGCCGGCGCTGCTCGCGATCCTCGCGCCGCAGGTCTGGCGTGCCGCGAACCGCTGGTACCGGCTGCTCGTGCCGATCCTGGCGGCGCTTGCGATCGCCAACGGCGTCTACCACGCCGGGCTGCTGAGCGGCGATGCGGGGCTCGCGCGGACCGGGCTGCACGCGGGCGTCTACGCACTTATCGTCCTCTTTGTCCTGAAGGGCGGGGTGCTGACGCCGGTCTTCACCGGCAACGCGCTGCGCGCTTCGGGGCGCGGCGATCAGGCGGCGTTCATCGTCTGGTTCGACGTGCTTGCGGTCGGTGCGATCGTCTTGCTTGCCGCGCTCGACCTGGCCCACGCGCCGCGGTCGTGGATCGGAATGGCGGCGCTCGCCTGCTCCGCGCTGCACGCGGTCCGGGTCGGCCGCTGGCGCGGCTGGCGCGTGACTGACGACCCGCTGCTGTCGGCGATGCACCTGAGCTTTGCCTGGCTCGTCGCCGCGTTCGCGCTGCGCGCGTTCGCCGCGCTCACCGGTGCCGTTTCCGAAACGGCCTGGCTGCATGCGTTCACCGTCGGCAGCCTCGGCCTGATGATGCTCGGGTTGATGACGCGCGTCGTGCTGCGCCACACCGGCCGTCCGGTGCACGCGCCGCGCGCGATCGCCTGGGTTTGCGCCGCGATGTTCGCCGCCGCGCTGCTGCGCGTCG
>JBDHSE010000164.1:0-6655 GCA_039807955.1 Ideonella sp.
CGCTGAGCGCCGGCCTGCACCGCGACGCCGGGCGCTGGGCGATGGACCTGCACGGGCTCGTCCTCAGGAGCGTCTTCCAGCCGGTCTACAGCCTGTCGCACGGCCGCGCGGTCGGCCACGAGGCGCTGGTGCGGGCGTTCGACGCGAACGGCGCGCCGGTCGAGCCGCAGCATGCGCTGCGCGGCGACGGCTCGTTCGACGATCTGCTGCACGGCGACCGCGCGGCGCGCATGATCCATGCGCTCAACTTCGCCGAGCTCGTCGGCGACGATCCGCACTGGCTCTTCTTCAACATGCAGACGCAGGTCTTCGCCGCCCTCAGGGAGGTGCTGAGCGACGGCTTCCAGCGCACGCTGCTGTCTCGCTGCGGCCTGCGCGGCAGTCAGGTCGTGCTCGAGGTGCTCGAGCAGCAGGTCGCGGCCGACGCCGACTTCGACGGCGCGGTGCACGCCGTGCGCGCGAGCGGCGCATTGATCGCGATCGACGATTTCGGCGCCGGGCACTCGAACTTCGATCGCGTCTGGCGCCTCTCGCCCGAGATCGTCAAGCTCGACCGCGCGTTGGTGCATCGCGCCGCGTTCGAGGCGCAGGGCCAGCGCTACGTCGCGAACGTCGTTTCGCTGCTCCATCAGTGCGGCGCGCTGGTCCTGATGGAAGGCATCGAGACCCAGGACGAGGCCTTCGTCGCCCTCGAGGCGAACGCCGACCTGGTGCAGGGCGACCTCTTCGGGCCGCCGCGGCCGACGCTGGTCGACAAGACCGACACTCCGCCTGCAATGCAGACGCTGTGGGAGCACTACGAGACGCGCCGTGCCGGCGAGCAGCGCCGCTATCACGACCTGATCCGCCCGTACATCAACGCGATCGGCTTTGCGTCGGGGCTGCTCGCCGACGGCAAGCCGCTGGAAGCGGCGGTCGCGAGCTTCCTCGAGCTGCCGCTGGCCGAGGTCTGCTACCTGCTCGACGCCGACGCGACGCAGATCGGCGACAACGTCTGGGCGCCCGACGAACTGCTCGGCCAGACCTCGGCCTTCGCGCCGATGCGCGACACGCACGACGCGCACTGGGCACGCCGGCCGTACTACCGGCGGGCGATGGAAGCGGTCGGCCGGGTGCAGGTCACGCGGCCCTACCGCACGCTGCACGGCGCGCACCTGTGCGTCACGGTGTCGGTCGCGGTGCGCACGAGCGAAGGCCTGCGCGTCGTCTGCGGCGACCTGAGCTGGTCCGGCGAGGCGGCGTGACGGCAGGCAGCGCAGAGCACGCATCCGGCCTGCCGCTGCAGGGCCTGCGCGTCGTCGAGTTCAGCCACATGGTGATGGGGCCGAGCTGCGGCCTGATCCTCGGCGACCTCGGCGCCGACGTGATCAAGGTCGAGCCGCTCGCCGGCGACAACACCCGGCGCCTGCTCGGCTCGGGCGCCGGGTTCTTCCCGATGTTCAACCGCAACAAGCGAAGCATCGCCGTCGACGTCAAGCAATCGCGCGGGCGCGAGGTCGTGCTGCGGCTGGCGGCCGGCGCCGACGTGTTCTGCGAGAACTTCAAGCCCGGAGCGATGGCCGGCCTCGGGCTCGACCACGCGACGCTCGCGGCGCTCAACCCGCGCCTCGTCTACGTCTCGCTCAAGGGCTTCCTGCCGGGGCCGTACGAGCACCGCACCGCGCTCGACGAGGTGGTGCAGATGATGGGCGGCCTGGCCTACATGACGGGCCCCGAGGGCCGGCCGCTGCGCGCCGGCAGCAGCGTCAACGACATCATGGGCGGCATGTTCGGCGCGATCGGCGCACTCGCCGCACTTGCCGCGCGCGAGAAGACCGGCCGCGGGCAGGAGGTGCAGAGTGCCCTCTTCGAGAACAACGTCTTCCTCGTCGCCCAGCACATGCTGCAGTTCGCGGTGACCGGCGTGCCGGCCGCGCCGATGCCGAGCCGCATCTCGGCTTGGGGCGTCTACGACGTCTTCACGGTGCAGGGCGGCGAGCAGGTCTTCCTCGCCGTCGTCACCGACAGCCAGTGGGCGCAGTTCTGCGACGCGTTCGGCCTCGACACGCTCGCGGCCGATGCGCGCCTCGCAACGAACAACCTGCGCGTGCAGGCGCGCGACTGGCTGATGCCGCTGCTGCGCGAGCGCCTCGCGATGCTCGCCGCGGCCGACATCATGGCGCGCTTCGAGGCGCACGCGCTGCCGTACGCGCCGATCACCAGGCCGCAGGACCTGTTCGACGATCCGCACCTCGAAGCGACCGGCGGCCTCGCGCCGCTCGCGCTGCCCGACGGGCGGACGGCCCGCGCGCCGCTGCTGCCGCTGACATTGGACGGCGAGCGGCTGCCGCTGCGGCGCGACCCGCCGGCGATCGGCGCCGACACCGACGCCGTGCTCGCCGCGATCGGCTACACGGCCGACGAGATCGCACAACTGCATGCGCAGGGCATCGTCGGCGGGCCGGCGCCGGATGCGGTGCGATAGCAACTTCGTCCGGCGCCGCGGGCGCGTGCGTCAGAAGCTCGACCCCGGCTGCTGCAGGAACGCGAGCTCCTCCGGCGTCGATGCGCGGCCGAGGATCGCGTTGCGATGCGGAAAGCGCCCGAAGCGTTCGATGATCTCGCGGTGGCGCCGCGCGTAATCGAGGGTTTCGCCAAAGCCCGCGGCTTCGGAGTCGAGCCGCGTGAAGAGCCGCATCGACTCGTCCTGCATCGCGAGGTCCTCGGCGTGCTCGAACGGCAGGTAGACGAAGCTGCGCTGCCACGGCGAAAGCGCGAGGTCGCCGCCGCTCGCGACGAGTGCCTGCGCCGCGGCGAGCGCGAGCGAGTCGCCGGCAAATGCGCGCGGCGTGGCGCGAAAGACATTGCGCGTGAACTGGTCGAGCAGCACGATTCGCGCGAGCGCCGTCGGCGGCTGCGCGTCCCACTCGCGCAGGCCGCCGGCCAGCGCCGCATCGATCAGCGGCGCGAAGCTGCGTTCGATCAGCCGGTCGAAGGCGTCGTTCTTGCGAAACCACTCGGCGCGCGGCTGGCCGTCGGTCGCCGAGCCGGGCGCGCCGAACCAGAAGTCGAGCACGGCGCGTGCGTTCTCGTTCGAGGTGGGCTGGTTCATGCGAGCAGGTCCTGCGTTTCCCGATGCCGGCGCATGTAGGCCTGCACGTAGCTGCAGTAAGGCCGCACCTTCCAGCCGTTCGCGCGGGCGTGGGCGAGGGCAGCGGCGACGAGTTCGGCGGCGATGCCGCGGCCGCCGACCGCGCCCGGGACGCCGGTGTGAACGATCTCCATCACGCCGCCGGCGAGCCGGTAGTCGCAGACGCAGGTACGGCCATCGACGACCGCCTGGAACCGCCCGCGCTCGGGAAGGTGCTCGATGGCCAAGGGTGTCTTCATGGCGCCGGGTTCAGGCGTTGCGGGGTGATCTCGACGCTGCGCTCGGCGTCGCTCAGGTGGACGGTCGCGTCGTGCACCGATGCCTGCAACTGCATCGAGCGCTGCGCGAGCGCGGCAAGCGCCTGGCTCTGCGCGGCGGCGATGCGCCAGACGGCGACGTTGCGCGCGCGGCCGATGCGGTTCGCGATCTGCTCCCACCAGACGCCGCTGCTTCCCGCGTAGGCGTAGACGCTGACGCGGTCGGCGCGCGGGCTCGCGCGCAGGATGCGCCGCTCGTCGGGCTGGCCGACGTCGATCCAGTGCACGATGCGGCCCGTCAGGTCCTTGTGCCAGAGGTCGGGCTCGTCGGTGTCCGACAGGCCCTTGGCGAGTTCGAGCGCGCCGTGATCCGTCGTCGCCGGCGTGTTCAGGAGGTAGGCGAGGACGCGGATCATCATCCGCTCGTCGGTCTCGGACGGATGGCGCGCGATCGTCAGCGCATGCTCGCCGTAGACGCCGCGGTCGATGTCCGAGAGTTGAATCTGCGCCTTGCAGATCGTCGCCTTCAGTGCCATGTCGTCGTTCGGTCTCGCGCGGGATTACACCATCGCCGGTTCAGCTCTTTTCGGCGAGCGACTTCAGGTTGGCGAGGCCGTCGGCGAGATCGGGGCCGATCGCGGCGTCGGCGAACAGCGCGAACCAGTGGTACAGCGGATTGGTGCCGGTGTCGCCGTCCATCGTCCACGTCACGCGCGTGCCGGCACCTTCGGGGGCGAAGCGCAACTCGCCGCGCGACGTCGTGCCGAAGTCGGCGAGATGCAGGTCGAAGGCGACGCGCCGGCCCGGCTCGACCGACGTGAACGTCATCGTGCCGTTGCCTTCGGACGCGCTTTGCCACGACCATGCCGCGCCGGTGCCGCTCGCCGGCCCGCTGTAGGTGATCGTCATCGCCGGATCGCGCCGGTTCCAGACCGACCAGGCCTTCCAGCCGCGCGGATCGGCGACGAAGGCGTAGACCTTTTCCGGCGGCGCGTTGACGATCAGGCTGTGCTGCACGGTGAACGCCGGTGAAAGCATCATGCCGCCGCCGACGAGGCCGATCGCGACGAGGACGACGATGACGGCGGTCCACTTGCCGAGGCGCTTGATCAGGTTCATGAGTCGCTGGTTGGTGGAGGATTCGGGTGCTGCCTTTGGTCGTGGTCGTGTCAGGCCGGATCGCACCGACAGTGGCATCATGCACGCCGCGTCGCTACCGTGATGCTGCGTCGACTGCCACCCGGATTGCACCATGAATCGATTCCAGAGCTTCGCCCGCGCCCTGTTGCCCGCCGCTGTCGCCGCCTCGATGAGTGCCTTCGCGCTGCCCGCCGCGCTGGCGCAGAGCGGGGCGCAAAAGCCGGCCGCGAAGTCGAGCGCCAAGCCCGGCGCCAAGCCGCGCGAGGGCAGCCTTGGCGGCGGCACCGCCAGCGGGCCGGTGATGACGAAGGACGAATTGCGGCAATGCATCGCCGAACAGGACCGGCTGAAGCAGGAAACGGCCGATGTCGTCGCGACGCAGAAGAAGCTCGCCGCCGACCGCGCCGAGATCGACCGCGTGAGTGCCGCGCTCGACGCCGACCGGCCCAACGTCGACGTGAGCAACAAGGACGCGGTCGACGCCTTCAACGCGCGGCTGCAGGCCAAGGGCAAGCTCGTCGCCGACTACCAGGCGGCGGCGCCGGCGTTCAACGCGCGGGTCGACAAGCTCGACGCCGACGACAAGGCGTTCACGACGAACTGCCGCGACCGCAAGTACTTCCAGGACGAGTACGACGAGATCAAGGCCGGCAAGTAGCGCCGTGCCGGCGCGAGGAGAGAACATGACGAACCCGTTGCTGCAGGACTGGAACACTCCCTATGGCCTGCCGCCGTTCGCGGCGCTGCGGCCGGAACACTTCGCGCCCGCCTTCGAGCGCGCGTTCGGCGAGCAACTGGCCGAGGTCGAACGCATCGCGACCGACGGCGAGGCGCCCGACTTCGACAACACGATCGCCGCGTTCGACCGCAGCGGGCGGCTGCTGACGCGCATCGCGGCGCTCTTCTTCAACCTCGCGAGCAGCGAGACCTCGCCCGAATTGCAGGCGATCGAGCGCGAGATCGCGCCGCGCATGGCGGCGCACGAGAGCGCGATTTATCTGCACGCGGCGCTGTTCGGGCGGATCGCCGTCGTCCACGCGCGGCGCGACACGCTCGCTCCGCGGCTCGAGCAGCGGCGCCTCGTCGAGCGCATCCATCTCGACTTCGTGCGCGAAGGCGCGTTGCTCGCGGGCGCCGACAAGCAGCGCTACGCGCAGATCATGCAAAGCCTCGCGACGCTGACGACGCGCTTCGGCCAGAACGTGCTCGCCGACGAGTCGGCGTTCCGGCTCGAATTGAACGGCGAGGCCGACCTCGCCGGGCTGCCCGATTTCGTTCGCGCCGCGGCGCGTGAAGCGGCGGCTGCGCGCCGCGTAAAGGCCGACGGCGTCGTCACGCTGTCGCGCTCGCTGATCGTCCCGTTCCTCACCTTCAGCGAGCGGCGCGACCTGCGCGAGCAGGCGTGGCGGGCGTGGACGACGCGCGGCGAGCACGACGGCGAACACGACAACCGCCCGGTCGTGCGCGAGATCCTTGCGCTGCGCCACGAGCAGGCGCGCCTGCACGGCTACGCCTGCTACGCGGACTACGCGCTCGCCGACACGATGGCGCAGACGCAGGACGCCGTCGGCAGGCTGCTCGCGCAGGTCTGGGGCCCGGCCAAGGCGCGCGCCGCGCACGAGCGCGAGGCGCTCGAAGGCGCACGCCTTTCGCTCGGCGCGGCCGGCGCGCACGCGATCGAAGCCTGGGACTGGCGCTTCCTCGCCGAGAAGGTCCGCCAGGCGCGCTACGAACTCGACGAAGCGCAACTCAAGCCCTACTTCCCGCTCGATCGCATGGTCGAGGCGGTGTTCGATTGCGCCGGCCGGCTGTTCGGGCTGCGCTTCGTGCACCAGCCCGAGGTCCGCGCCTACCACCCCGACGTCAAGGTCTACGAGGTGCGGGCGGCCGACGACCGTCTGGTCGGCGTCTTCCTGCACGACAACTTCGCGCGGCCGACCAAGCGCAGCGGCGCGTGGATGAGCTCGTATCGCAAGCAGTCGCGCAACGGCGCGCCGGGCGGCGTGCTGCCGATCGTCGTCAACAACAACAACTTCGCCAAGGGTGCGCCGGGCGAGCCGACGCTGCTGAGCTTCGACGACGCGCGAACGCTGTTCCACGAGTTCGGCCACGGCCTGCACGGCCTGCT